>CAYZPP010000098.1:0-4548 GCA_964480315.1 uncultured Alphaproteobacteria bacterium
GTGATTTTAGTTGAACACTCAGTGTTATCTAAAGTAAACATATTAATTAGGAGATCTTAGAAAAATATGACTAAACAACAAGCAGAAAAAAAAACCATGAAATTTGAAACTGAAGTATCTAAACTATTAGATATAGTAGCTAACTCTTTATATACAGAAAAGGAAATTTTTCTTCGTGAACTTATATCCAATTCATCAGATGCTTGTGAGAAATTACGCTATGAGTCATTGTCAAATAAAGACTTAAACACTAAAGATCCATTTGAAATCAAAATTCATATCGATAAAAAAAATAAAACTATGACCATTAAAGATAATGGAATTGGAATGAGTGAGGAGGATCTTCAGGCAAATTTAGGTACTATAGCTAAATCAGGAACTGAAGAATTTTTAAAAAAAATAGGTGATAAAAAAGGAGATGTAAGTCAAATTGGTAAATTTGGTGTAGGTTTTTATTCTTCATTCATGGTGTCAGATCAAGTTGTTGTAAGTTCTAAAAAATTTAATTCAGAACAGGGATATCTTTGGATGTCAGACGGTAAGGGGAATTATACAATTGAGAAATCCGATACAAAAAAACAAGGAACTGAGATTACACTATCAATCAAGGAAACTGAGAGTGAATTTTTAGATAAATTTAGGGTTCAAGAAATTGTAAAAAAATATTCAGATTTTGTTCCTATTCCAATTTATGTCTCTAGTGCTGAAGATAAAGAAGAGGAAAGTAAAGAGCAAATCAATTCAGCTGAAGCTATTTGGCTCAAAGACAAAACAAAAATTAAGAAAGAAGACTATGATAATTTTTATAAGCAAAGTTCTACTTATTATGATGAACCATTAAAAACAATTCATTTTAAAGCCGAAGGTGTTGTGAATTATTCTTCATTATTATTTTTACCAAAATCTCAACCTCATGATCTTTATCACCCCGACAGAAAAAATAAACTTAAACTTTATGTAAATAAGGTTTTTATAAGCGATAAGTTAGAATCTTTGATTCCAGCTTGGTTAAGATTTATTCCTGGAGTGGTTGACTCAGAAGATCTTAGTTTAAACATATCTAGAGAAGTACTACAAAATAATGCCGTAATTCAAAAAATTAATAGCGGTATTACTAAAAAAATCCTAAAAGCAATTAAAGATCTTAAAACTAAAGATATAAAAGGGTTTTTAGAGTTTTGGAAAAACTTTGGAGCAGTTTTAAAGGAAGGTCTTTACGAATTTAATGAAACCCATGACCAAATATTTGAATTTGCTGTATTTGGAAGTTCTGAGAATAAAGAATTAATTACATTATCTGAATATATTGAAAAATATCCAAATGATAAAAATAAGATTTATTATATTTCTGGTGAAAATAAGGAAAACTTATTGAATAGTCCTCAAATGGAATATTTCAAAAAGGAAAAAATTAATGTTCTTTTGATAACTGACCCGGTTGACGAATTTTGGATTCCCATGAAAAGTAAATTTAAAGATTATGAATTTGCTTCCATTACTAAAGGGGATTTTGATTTTAAAGAAACAAAAGACAATAAAGAAGAACATAAAACTAATAAAGAAGATGAGGATTTTGTGTCTCATTTGAAAAAACTATTAAGCGATAAAGTAAAGGATGTTAAAATTTCTAAAAGATTAACTTCCAGTGCATCATGTTTAGTTGCAGATGAAAATGATATGGATATGCACTTAAAAAAATTGATGGCTGCCAATAATCAAAATACTGGAGATGAAAAAAGAATTCTTGAAATTAACAATGATCATGATTTAGTGATTAAAATGAAATCATTAAATAAAGAAGATAAAGATAAGTTTTCAGAAATATTATTTGACCATGCCAAGTTAATGGAAGGTGAAAATCTTGATGACCCTAAGAAATATACAAACTTAATAACGGATTTAATTTCAAAATAATGGAAGAGAGCCAAAATAATAAATTTGAAATTATTTCAAAAGACACAGAAAATATAAAATGTGATGGTGGAGAGGGAGACCTAGGTCATCCAGCTGTATATTTCAAAATGACCAATGAGAAAGAAATTAGCTGCAACTATTGTAATAAGAAATTTATTAAAGAGAGTTAAGTATTTAGCGCGTCTTTATTAACTTCTCTTACTAAAAAATCTCTTAGGGCATCAATTTTTTTAGATCCTTTTAAGTTAGACGGGTAAGTAAAATAGATTGTTGCTTTTGGCGTCTTAACATCGGGAAGAATTGGAACTAAATTATTCCTAGAGGTTTTCATATATTCTGGTAAAGCCCCTATTCCAGCACCACCACCAATAGCTCTCATTATTCCGTACATATTCGATATATAAAGAATCTTCGCTTTTTTCATATCAGGCAATAGGTCAATTATACAGTTAACATCAGGTATGGAGGGCTCAACATCATTACCAAAAGATATTATTGTATGTTTATTTAACTCTTCTAAATTTTTTGGAATTCCAAATTTACTAATATACTCAGTTGAAGAGTAAATTTTGAATTGAAATTCATATAAAGGAAATCTAATTAAATCCATTTGGGTGGGTTGAGTTAGTCTTAAAGCTACATCCGCCTCACCCATCATTAAATCTGTATATTTATTTTCAATTTTTATAGATACATCAATGTCTGGATATGCACTTATAAATTTATTAATTCTTGGAGCTAACCATGTTGTTCCGAAAGCTACAGTAGCGGCAACTTTTAAAGAGCCAGATGGCTTATCTTTTGAATCTGTTAATTGGGCTTTCGTAAGTGCTATTTTTCCTACAACATCGTGAACTGTTTTAAATAGAATACTTCCCTGCTCAGTTAGAGATAGTCCTCTAGCATGTCTAGTGAAAAGACTAACTTTTAGATCTTTTTCTAAAGAGCTAATCTGTCTACTAATTGAGGAGTGACTAATATTCATCTTATTAGCAGCTTCAGATATATTTAAATCAAGAGCGACGTTATGAAAAATTTTTAATTTATCCCAATCCATTTTTTAAGCTATGATATCTTATTAATACTTTTTAATTTATTGTCAAATAGACTCCAATCATCATCATCATTAATAGCTTGCCATATTTTTTCAATTTCTTCATGTAAAAGTGTAATTAACTCATTATTAGAATCATTATTATTATTTTTTTCAAATTTTTTAAATACTTTTACTAACGTGTACGAGGAGTACTTTTTATCAATAAATGCCTCATTTAATTGAAAGTTTTTAAAATCAAAAATTATTTCCTCGTATAGAAATTTTTTTGTGGATTGCAATTCATAAAATGCATTGAGTAATTCTTGATTTTTTGTATCTGAACTCAAAGTTAGTCCTAGCCTTTTAAAAAGCATTTTTTGCAAATATTTATTATATGAATTTGGGTATATTTTAAGTATATCAATTAATTTATTTTTATCTATGAACACAGTCATAATCGATGCTAATTGTTGAATATTCCAAAATATTGCATCTGCCTGACTTCCGAATTTATAAAGACCTGAGTGATCGAAATAAGCAGCAATTTTTTCAGGATCATAGTATTCAAGCATTCTATATGGTCCGTAATCAAAGCTTTCACCAACTATATTAATATTATCCGTATTTAGAACACCATGCACAAAGCCCGATACCGTATATGAGGCAGCTAGCATAGCTAAACGATCAACCACCTCATAAAAAAATTCTAACTCCAAGTTATGTTCAGTCGATAAATTAAAATAATTTTTACAAACATAATTAATTAATTTTTCTATATTTTTATTATTTCGGTGGTAAGCCTGATATTGAAAACTACCTATTCTTATATGTGAATGAGAAGCTCTTACAAGTACGGCCGACCTTGTAGGGGAAGGTTCATCATTTCTGTATAGTTTTTCACCTGTTTCGATTAAAGAGATTGATCTACTTGTATTTACTCCTAATCCATTAAGATACTCTGAGCATAAAACTTCTCTTACCGCTCCCTTTAAAGTTAGACGACCATCGCCACTTCTTGAGAATTTTGTTCGACCGCTACCCTTAGTTCCTAAATCTAATAATTTTTTATCATGATAAAATTGTGCCATTGTAAAGCCCCTACCATCACCTAATTCTGGATTATAGGTTTGGAATTGATGGCCATGATATTTAAGTGCTAAATTTGATTTTTCAGGTAATAAATTACTTTTAAATTTTCCAAATAAATCAATCCATGAGCTATCATTTAAATATGAAAACTCACTGAATTCTTTATTTCTAAATCTGATATTAAAATCAGGAAAGTTAACAGGTTCAGCTAATTCATAGAATTCTAAATCTAGGCCCTTATAAGGAGTAAGTAATTCTAGGGCTTCGTTCAAATAATTGAATTGAGATCTGTGTACTGCATTTTAAAATTTTCTGCGACTGGCCTGTAAGTGAGATGACCTTTATAGACGTTTAATCCATTTAGGTGATGATGGTCAATTTTACAAAAATTCTCAGCACCCAATTTAGCTAATTCTGAAATATAGCCTATTGTTGCTGTATTAAGTGATATTGTAGAAGTTCTTGGAACTGCACCGGGCATATTAGCTACACAGTAATGTATAACGCCA
>CAYZPP010000099.1:0-4502 GCA_964480315.1 uncultured Alphaproteobacteria bacterium
GCAGTTTGAACAGCACGCTTTACACTCCTGCCAATTACAAAAATAGATTTATTCAAAGATTTAGCAGTAGTAATTATAGTCTTTAATCTAGCGATATTTGAAGAAAAACAAGTAACAACAACTCTTCCTTTTAATTGTTTAAAAAGCTTATCAAAGCTTTTAACTAATTCTGATTCAGATCTAGAAGAAACAGTTACGTTTGCGTTTGTTGAATCACCAACTAAAAGATCAACATTATTATCTTTTAAGATTTCAAAATTTTTCATATCAAATTTTTTACCTACAACTGGCTTAGGATCAATTTTCCAATCACCTGTGTGATAAATATTTCCATTTTTCGATTTTATAAAAACACCACAAGGATCAGGAATTGAATGCGTAGTTGGAAACAAAGAAAAAGAAAAATTTTTAAATTTAACTTCTTGGTATGATTTAATAATTTGAAATTTATTTTCATAATTTTTAACTCTACTAAACTTGTGTCGTATATAGGCAAATGTGAATTCGGTACAAAATATGGTGAAATTAATCTTATCAAAATAATACTCTAAACCACCAACATGATCTTCGTGAGCATGAGTAATTATAAGAGCCTTAGGATTAATATCTTTATCTAAAAAAAATGAGGGATCAGGTATGCTTATATCAACACCAGGCAAATCATCACCAGCAAAAGATATCCCAGCATCAATTACTAATTGCTCACCACCAAAAGAATATAGATAATTATTACCACCAATTTCACCAATACCCCCTATTGATAAAAAGAAATCTTTTTTTTTATTATTTAAATGATCAGATAATTTCATAGAAAATTTTCGTTATAATACTTTAAACCATTAAAAGTTAAATCTTTTTCATAATCAAGAGATTTAGAACTGTTGATAAATATTGTGCCATAACCGCCAGTTACGATCTTTTTAAATCTTTTTTTAAATAAATTTTGCAATTGCTTTATATATCCATTAATCATGTGAGAATATCCGTTAAAAGAACCTGACAGTAAAGCATTTTTAGTATTAGTTCCATAAACTAATTTAGTAAATTTAATTTCAAAATCATTTAAAAGGGAAGCAGAATTAATAAGATTCTTATAAGAGGTTAATAAACCAGGAAGTATGACACCACCAAGGTATTTACTATTAATGATAATATCTATAGTAGTAGCTGTACCAAAATCAATTATAAGAAAATCTTTAGCTTTTGGGTACTTAGCTTTTAATCCTAAATAATTAACAATTCTATCCGCACCGAGTTCATTAATATTAATTTTTTTATCAATCATATTTTTTAAAAATGATTTATTAACTATGTGAAAATCTAACAATTTCTTTTTGCAGTTTTCAGTAAATAATTGAGTGATTTGAGGAACGACAGAACATAATAAAAAATTTTCTTTATTTTTAAAATCGTTTTTAAAAAAATTAATTACTTCCTGTGGTTTTTTTTTTGAATAATCAAGATGCTCTCTCTCTGATAATTTACCTTTATCTAGTTTACACTTTTTAATCGAAGTATTACCTACATCTACTAAAACAATCATTCAATTTCTCCATAATTTATATTTTTAATTACACTATCGTGCATTATTTTTAGTGAAAAGTCCTTATTTAAAGAAATAACATTAATTGAGGTTATTTTTTTTTTATTAAAATGGTTATTATAAGAAGTGGCATTCTTAATAAGATATCTATTTAAATATAGAGATACTAAAGAATGATTAATGGATTTAAAAAGTTTATTATCAATATATTTCTGAAGAGAATTGGAAAAATCTAGTAAATTGAATTTAATATTTAATATTTCATTTAAGGATGTGGAGCTAAAATTCTTATTATTAATCTTATTATTAACATTGATACCAATACCTATTTTATAATTACAGGATGATCCTGTAATTTCATTTTGAGTTAGAATTCCTATTAACTTTTTATTTTTCAGGTAAAGATCATTTGGCCACTTATAATCCAAGGAAATATTATATTTTTTTTTAATAAACGAATGAATTAAGTAGCAAACGTAAGTATTCATAAATGCTATGAACTTATGTTTGTAATTAAATATAACACTAAAGTAAATATTACCACTGGGACTATGCCATTTTCGATTATATCGCCCCACACCCTGAGTTTGTCTGAAAGATTGAACTATGAAGATATTTTTATAAGTAATTTTTTTTTTTATAAATAATGGAATATTTTGAGTACTGGTAATTTTATCAAAAAGTATATTTATCAAATTAATTAAAAAAATTATTAATTATTAAAATAATAGGATCTGGATAAAAAGCAAACATTGTTACAAATAAGGAGCAAGTTATATAAGTAAAAGCATTATAAAACATAGATTTTTTAACAAGAATTTTATCGCTTTCACTAAAAAACATATTTTTAATAATTCTTAAATAATAAAATGCAGCAATAACAGAACTTAATACAGCTATAAGGGATAAATATATAAGGCCTTCATTTATTGCAGCAGTTAAGACAAAGAACTTTGCAAAAAAACCAGCAAAAGGTGGTATCCCAGCTAAAGAAAAAATTAATACAAGTAAGGCAATAGCTTTAGATTTATTGTGAGTTTTTAATCCAGATAAATCGCTAATTAATTTCAATTCACCAGAACTATTTCTTAATGTGAGTAGAACCGAAAATATTCCAAAACTTGTAACTAAATATATTATTAAATAAAAGAAAAAAATACCTTGCGATAAAAATTTAAAACTAAGCATAGAAAGCAGAATAAAACCTATGTGATTTATAGAACTAAAGGCTAATAACCTTTTAATTACAGTTTGTGTTATTGCTCCATAAGCACCTATGAGCAAAGATAACACGCAAACTATTTTAAATATAAATAGTAGTGAAGGAAATGAACTAATATCCATTTCTAAAAAAAATCTAAAAAGAAATACTAGTGAAGCGAATTTTGGAAGCGTCACAAAAAATAATACCGATATAGTGGGAGACCCTTGGTAAACATCAGGCGTCCACATATGAAATGGAGCCGCAGAAACTTTAAAAAATAAAGCTATTAGTATTAAGGCTAATCCTATCTCTGTAAAAAATGAAATATGCTTAATATCAGAAAATTGGATTGATGAATTATCGAAATAGACCATAGATATACCAAATAGCAAAAATCCTGAAGATAGCGCGCCTAGAGAAAAATATTTAATACCAGCCTCATTAGATTCAATATTTTTAGTGTTGAAAGCCGCCATTAAATAAAGTGAAAGTGACTGTAGTTCAATTCCTATAAAAGCAGTTAGGAAGTTATCACTAGAAATTAAGACAAAAGATCCTAAAGTTGCAAATAATACAAAAAGTAAAAATTCATACCTATAAATCGATTCATCTAATAATGATTTATTAATTAATAGAATATAAAGAGCCGTAAATAATGAAATTATTATTTTAGATAAAATTATGATATTAAAATCTTTTATTCCAAAGTAAATATTTTGAAAACTTTCACCAAAAGAAATAAATAAATATGCAATAAATAAAAAGCCAATAAAATTTAGTCCTGTTAAGATATTTTTTGATGTCTTGTAATAAAGACCTATCAACAATGTGGTTAAAATAAGTCCTATTATTAAAATTTCCGGAATATAAATAAAAAAATCAATAATCATAATAGCGTTAAACCTATACTCTTATCTATTAAATCAAAAAGAAGTTTTGGATATACTCCCAATAAAATAATAAAAAATCCCAAAAGGGAAAAATATATAATTTCCACAATTTCCAAATCTTTAATTTCTAATAAATTACTTTTTAAATCTCCAAAATTTACATTTTTATAAAGAAGTAGCATGTAAGCAGCCCCTAGAACAACTCCTATTGCTGTAAAGATAGTTAAATAAATATTTATACTTATTGTTGAAATAATTACTAAAAACTCACCTATAAAACCACTGGTCCCAGGTAGACCTACTGATGCGAGCATAAAAACCATAAAGAAAAATGAATATTTTGGCATAACATTAGATAAGCCACTGTAATCTGAAATTAATCTTGTGTGCTGTCTATCATAAATTACTCCTACTATCAAAAATAGGGCTGCAGACACTAAACCATGGCTAATCATTTGAAAATAAGCCCCATTAATACCATCTTTAGTTAATGTAAAAAGCCCAATTGTAACAAAACCCATATGGGCTACTGAGGAATATGCTATCATTTTTTTCATATCTTCTTGTCTTAAAGCAACAATTGATGTGTAAATAATCGCAATACAACTAAGAGTAAAAATCAAAGGTTGGAAATAAATAGAAGCATAATCAAAAAAAGGAATTGATAACCTTAGGAAGCCATATGCACCTAATTTTAATAGTACTCCAGCTAAAATAACAGAACCACTAGTAGGGGCCTGAACGTGAGCATCAGGCAACCATGTATGGAATGGAAACATAGGAACCTTTACAGCAAATGATGCAAAAAAGCATAAGAATAAAATTAACTCAATATCTTCTTCAAAACTAAGATTTTTAATAATAT
>CAYZPP010000100.1:0-4486 GCA_964480315.1 uncultured Alphaproteobacteria bacterium
AAAACTCAATAAAGATGATGTGCCTATTTTAGAATTTAGAAACGAATGCAGAGAATTTGCGAAAGGGTGGATAGACATCCAAAGGGAAGAATTTAAAAGATTGGGCGTTATAGGAGATTGGGATAATCCATACACGACCATGCATTTTAAATCTGAGGCACAAATTGTCAGAGAACTTGGTAAGTTTTTGGAGAATGGAGGACTTTATAAAGGCCATAGACCTGTATTATGGTCTGTAGTTGAAAAGACAGCCCTAGCAGATGCTGAGGTTGAATATCATGATCATAAGTCGACTACAATCTACGCAAAATTTCCCATAGCAAATACTGATATTGATAAAATAAAAGATCACTCAATTGTTATTTGGACTACGACGCCATGGACAATACCTGGTAATAGAGCTTTAGCTGTTAACGAGGATATAAGCTATGCATCACTAAGTATTAGTCATCAAAACCTTGATGAAAATATTCTAATTGCAGAAAATCTTATCGAAATATTTTTAAAAGAAAATGAGATTTCAAAATCAAATTTAAATTTTTTAATTATGGGAAAAGATATTCTTAATACAACTTGTTATCACACTTTATATAAGTCTGGTTATGACTTTATAGTGCCGATACTTCACGGTGATTTTGTAACAACTGACCAAGGCACAGGTATTGTTCATATTTGTCCTGTTCATGGAATGGATGATTTTATCTTAGGTAAGAAGCATAATTTAGAATTACCTATGACTATAGACGAAGCCGGCATCTATTATGATCATATTCCAGTTTTCGCAGGGAAACATATTTTTAAAGTTGATTCTGATGTATGTGATGAAATTACTAAGTGTGGAAACTTAATTTCAAAAGGAACTTTAATTCATAGTTATCCGCATTCATGGAGATCTAAGGCGCCATTAGTTTATAAAAATACGTCGCAATGGTTTATTTCAATGGAAACTAATGATTTAAGAAAAAAGGCATTAAAAGCAATTGACGAGACAGATTTTTTCCCCCAACAGGGACAGAATAGATTAAGAACTATGATTAAAGATCGGCCTGACTGGTGTGTATCTAGACAAAGAGTATGGGGAGTGCCTCTACCAATTTTTGTTGATAAAAAATCAGGCGAACCTTTAAGGGATCCAATTATAATAGAAAGGATTGCTAAAATTTATGAAATAGAAGGTGGTGATGCATGGTTTAATTCTGAACCATCTAGATTTTTGAGTCCAGAATATAATGCATTAGACTATGAGCAAGTCAAAGACGTTGTAGAAGTTTGGTTTGATAGTGGTTCTACCCATGCTTATGTATTAGAGGGTAGAGATGATCTTTGTTCCCCCGCAACAATGTACTTAGAAGGCTCTGATCAATTTAGAGGTTTCTTCCATTCTTCATTACTTGAATCTTGTGGAACTAGAGGTAGGGCGCCTTTTGAAACGGTTCTTTCTCATGGATTTGTAGTTGATGGTAAGGGGAGAAAAATGTCTAAATCAATTGGAAATGTTATTTCTCCTGATGAAATTATAAATAAATATGGAGCCGATATATTAAGAATTTGGGTCATTGCTTCAGACTATTCCGAAGACGTAAGATTAGATAATAAAATTCTGAATTATCAAATTGATTCTTATAGAAAAATTAGAAATACATTTAGATTTCTTTTAGGCAATTTAAATAACTTTGATATTTCTCAAATTATTAACGTTTCTGAAATGCCGGAACTAGAAAAATATATGTTATCGAGATTATCTAAAATGCATTCAGATTTAAAAGAATGTATGGTAAAGCATGATTATCATTCTATCTTTGTGAAATTATTAAATTTTTGTACTTTAGAACTATCTGCTTTTTATTTTGATATTAGAAAAGACAGTTTGTATTGCGATCATTCAGATAGCTTAAAAAGAAAATCCGCTGTTACATGCCTTCACTTTATATTTGAATTTTTAGCAAAATGGTTCTCACCAATTCTATCTTTTACAACTGAAGAGGCTTGGGAAATTAGACCTTATAACAATAATAAAAGTATTCATTTACAAACCTTCAAGGAAGATGACTATATTTTTTATGATGAGAAATTAGAAAAAAAATGGAGTGATATTAAGGAAATAAGAAAAACAGTTACTTCTGCATTAGAAATAAAAAGAAATGAAAAGTTAATTGGTTCAAGTCTTCAGGCGCAAGTTGTTATTTTTCTAGAATCAAAAATATTAAGTAAAGTTGAAAATATCGACCTTTCAGAATTAAGTATAGTTAGTAATTCTGAAATAAAAAAAATCGAAGAAAAAAGCTTACCCTCAATATCCTTTGATGACTCGAGGATATATGTTGATATAAAAATAGCTTCAGGGGTAAAATGTCAAAGATGCTGGTCAGTTAAAGAAGAGGTAGCGAGCAATAGTCTTCAATTATGTAAGAGATGTGATGATGTTTGGAAATCAGTCAGTAATTAATAAATTTAACTTAATTAAAGTCTTACTAATCTTGTTTTTAATTCTTATAGATCAGCTAACTAAGTCTTTCATAGAAACAAATTTCAATTTATATGAATCTCTTTATATAAATAACTTTTTCAGCTTAACATTTATTGTTAATTATGGATTTGCTTTTGGATTTCTTAATGATCCTGAGTTAAATCAAATTATTATTATTGTGATAATTTTATCTGTAATTATTTATATAGGAATTCTAATGTTAATAAATAAAAGTAAAACTGAAGGTATGGCATTTACTATGATTACAGCTGGAGCTATTGGAAATCTATTGGATAGGTTATTAAGAGGCTATGTAGTAGATTTTTTAGATTTCAATATTGCTAACTATCATTGGCCAGCTTTTAATTTGGCAGACAGTTATATTTCTATTGGTTTCATTGTTATTATGATTAATATCTTATTTAGAAAAAAATTTAATGATTAAAATTAATATAATATTTATTTTTGTGTTGCTATTAAGTTCTTGTCAAAGAGAAAAATTAAATGAACTTGGTGTTGATTATAATAAATCACTAATAATACCTCCAACCTATGATTTACCTGCTCCTGGTTCAAAAAAAGAAGAAGAAATCAATAAAATCAATGAAATGTTGATAGGAAATAAAAGCAATATAGCAATTTCAGATAATCAAATAGTAGATGATATTTTAAAAAAAACTAATCGTGAAAACTCAAATGATCAAATTAGAAGTCAGATTGATTACGAAACAGGCTATAAAAATGAAGAGGGTTTTTTCAGATGGCTATTAAAAGGTAAAAGTAAAAGAGATAAAAAATCTAATTCAGAAGAAGTAATAGATCCATTTAATGAAATAGTAAATTAATATGAAAATTTAAATGAATTTAAAACTACATAATACCTATAAGAAAAAGAATGCGAAAATTGATAATATTATTAGTAATAATTTTTTTTTTGATGAATTTGAAAAAAACATATTTTTCACTCCTTTATTTAAAAAAGATTACTTTCAAAAGTATAGTTTAAAAAATCTAATTAATAAAAAAAATAAAGTCCATGTGTTTGGAATGGGGGGGTCATCCTTAAGTTCAAAACTACTAATACAATTTATGGAACCTAAAGCATTAGATTCAAAAATTTTTATTTATGATAATCCCTACGAAGAAATAATATTAAAAAAATTAACTAATCATAAAATATCTAATTACGATAAATTTATTTTTATCTCCAAATCTGGAAAAACAGCAGAAACTAAATACTTCTTAAGTTTTTTAGAAGGATATCTAAAAAAAATGAAAATTAAAAACTTTCATAAAAATTTTATTTTTGTTACAGAAAATACTAATAACTATCTAAGGAATTATGGAAATAAAAATAATATAGTTTGTCTTGAACACGACCCAAATATTGGCGGTAGATTCAGTATTTTTTCTATTACAGGTTATTTACCTATGGTGCTTATAGGCTATTCTTTATCTAAGTTGGTTAATGATGCCAAGAATGCACTTAATGAAGTCAAAAAAGAAAAATTAAAGATTGGTAAACATCTGTTAGATTTTAATTTAGCTCAGAGACATAATAAATTAAATATTTTTGTAGGACTTACCTATAACCATAAACTGACAGCATTAAATGAGTGGTATAGGCAAATTTTCGCTGAAAGTTTAGGAAAAAGTAATAATTCAATTACTTATATAGCCTCCCTAGGTCCCATTGATCAACATAGTCAATTTCAATTATATATTGATGGACCTAAAGATAAAAGTTATGTTTTTTTTAATTTTATTAGTAAGAATAAAAATATTTTAAATTCGTTATTTAACGGCGCTATAAAAACTCTTATAGATAATGGAGATTTAGTTAATTCTATTTCAATAAATAATAATTTTAAAAGCTATAATAAATTAATTATTTTATTAATCTTTGACATTTTTCTAAGATCTAAATTTGAAAATATTAATTTTTTGGATCAGCCGGCTGTTGAAATTTTAAAAAAGAATACAAAAGTTTAACCAAATTGAATAAATTAATAAAAATTT
>CAYZPP010000101.1:0-4479 GCA_964480315.1 uncultured Alphaproteobacteria bacterium
CTGAAGATGAACGTCAGCGCATCGTTGAATTAACATCAAAAGGCAAAGAGCTTGCATATAAAATGGTGGAGATGATTTATGGGAAATAAACTAGTCAAAGGAATAACGCAGCGCGGGGATAAATACCGCGTTAGCGTGATGGTGCTTGGGAAGCGCAAGACAGCTACCTGCAAGACACTTCAGGAAGCTGCAGAAACCATGCAGCAAATGAAGCTGGGGCTGTTTGATGCCACCAGCGGTGAGTTTGATGTGTGGAATTTAGCCACCGCTTGGGAGAGATATGTGGACTATCGCACAGTCAAAAATCCAGCCAGTTCAGACAATGGCAAGAAATTTGTTTGGTATGGCAAGATGATTTTAAATCACTTTGGACCTGCAATTTCACTGGACGATATAACACCAATACAGACTGCTTCGTTTTATGATTTTCTAACCGTTGAAAAGAACTACTCTGCAAGTGCTGTAAATTATTTAGGCACACTACTTTATCAGATGCAATTATTCGCGGTAAAGCGGGGGCGTAAGCGCATCACACCTGAGCGAATGGAGGGCTGCAAAATTACGCAAGGTCGCATCAGGTTCCTAAGTGACCCAGAGGAAGCTAAGGTTCTCGATTGGTACGACAGGACAGGCCGTGGGGCCTCTGGTGACCTTATCAGGTTCTACATCGATACTGGAATGCGTAAGTCTGAGGGCCTGCGCTTAAAGTTTACTGACGTTGACATGACCACTGGTCGCATCACGATCTGGAAGACTAAAAACGGCAAGCCGCGCACAATCAAAATGACTGAGCGTGTGAAAGGTATTCTTGATCGTCTTGCTGTTGGGCGCAACGATTTTGATACCCTCGTTTTTCAAGGCAACAAAGAAAAGCGACTGTACCGCGATTGGTGGTCTATGCGTGATGATATTGGATTGGGTGATGATGGTCAATTTGTCCTACACATGCTTCGCCACACCTGTGCAACCAGACTGCTTGGAGCTGGTGTTGATATACGAAGCGCAATGTATTGGCTGGGGCATTCCAGCATTGAACAGACCCAGCGGTACGCCCACTTCATACCCAGCAAATTGGACGATGTTGCTAATGCTCTTGATAGGCTGGCAGCAGAAAAGTTAGGAGGTGTCATGGCATAAGCACTGGGTACATTTGTGGTACGTTCTTGGTACACGGTTGCACCTTTTAACCTAATAACTAAACGAAAAGAATAACTTACAAACTATGCAACAGAAACCTCCACTATTACCACTCAAATCGTTAACAATTAGAACAGCGCAGCGGCCTTATCCTAAAGGCTTCCTGCGTTGTTTTTCGTGCCTGATATTTCTAACCATTAATGGCAAGAAACTACTGGGTATCTGCACCGCATTTGCACCATTGCACCCAGCGGCTGCACCCATCTTCAAAACCTCAATCAAATCAAGGGCTTCAATTAGGTTGCACTATAGCTCCCGCCAGCCCCTCCAACACCCTGAAGGATTAACAGAATGACCAACGATCTGTACCTCACGCAAGAAGCTTTAGAGAAAGAAGCTAGGACGCTAACTATTCGCAAGTTCAACTCTGCGCACGAAGAGAAGCTTGCTAAGAACGAAGAGAGTGGAACTTACTACGGCTCTCCACTGATGAAGAGGGCTATCGAGCCTGTCATGATTGGCATTGAAGAATTATATGCTGAAGCTGCTTGCGGTAAGGCTGGTAAGCGAATGGCCTGCATCAAGTTCATGCAGCTGTTCAAACCTCAAGTGCTAGCCTTTTTTACAGCCAAGGTTTTATTAGACCGACTGACCAAGAAGCCTGTGTTGCAGGACATGGCAATCAACGTAGGCCAGTATCTAGAAGATGAGCTAAGGCTGACCTCCTTTGAGGAACAGCATCCATGGTTATTAAAAAGAATACAAAACGAGAAAGAAACAACACGCTCACGCAAACGGTCTGAGATTATTGCTGCTTACAATCGTTACTGTGATGAGTGGGTATCGTGGACGAAGGATGAGAAACTTCACGTTGGTATGAAGCTCATAGAAATCTTCGAGGATCGTACAGGTTTCATTGAAATTGGTATGAGTAAGAAGACACCCAAAGGTAAGCACTTCAAGATAGTCATGCCTACAGCTTCTGTCATTTCATTCATCGATAACAACAGGGATGTCGCAGCTTTGATGCAGCCTGTTTATCTCCCCATGGTTGTACCTCCTACTGATTGGTCATCTCCACGCGGTGGTGGGTATCTCACTCCTAACATCCCACCTCTTCAGCTAATCAAAACGTCTAACAGAAACTATCTCGAAGAGCTGGAGGGTATGAGCGAACAGATGCAGGGTGTGTATGACGCTGTTAACATAATTCAGAAAACACCTTGGGCCATCAATGAGTTTGTATTGGTTGCCTTTCAGATGATCCACGAGCGTGGCCTAGCTGTTGGTGACCTGCCCAGCGCAGAGGATATACCAAAACCACCTTCACCTCTCGCAGCTGACCGAGATAGCACTACGCTGACTGAGACTGAGAAGCAGGCGTTCAAAGCTTGGAAGAAAAAAGCTTCCCTCATCTATGATGAAAATGTCCGTATTAATTCCAAGCGACTGATGGTTTCTAGGATTAAGATGATAGCAGAAAAATTCTCAGTGTATGAGGCCCTCTACTTTGTCCACAACATGGACTTCAGGGGCCGTTTGTACCCTGCAGCTAGTCATCTATCCCCACAGGGCAACTCGCTCTCTAAGGGCCTCCTACGGTTCGCTGATGGCAAGCCACTAGGTACTAATGAGGCAGCTGTAGAGCTGGCAATACACGGTGCAAATTGTTACGGCTATGACAAAGCATCGATGCAGGAGCGTGTCGATTGGGTAGTAGAAAACCAAGATCGTATCCTGCAGGCAGGTACTGATCCTATGTCTGACCTCTGGTGGGCAAAGGAAGCTGATAGTGCGTGGACATTCTTAGCATTTTGTCAGGAGTGGGTTGGATACAACGAGAATGGATACGACCATGTATCATTCATCCCCTGTGCAAAGGATGGTAGCTGCTCAGGACTACAGCATTTCTCAGCGGCCCTGCGTGACCCTACAGGTGGCGCTGCAGTCTGCTTAATACCTGCAGACAGACCATCTGACATATACCAGACGGTCATTGATAGAACTATCGTGAAGGTGAGAGCTGACTTGGGTACTGAGAAAGGTGAACTCGCCCAGCTTTGGTTGGACTTTGGGATGACCAGAGCCTGCTCGAAACGCTGTACGATGACTAGGGTCTATGGCAGTACGTTGTATTCTGCTCGGGCATTCATCCAAGAATATATCACTGACACAGATGCGAAGCGTAAGCAGGAGGACAAGGATTATGTCAGTGTCATGCATGACCGTGCGTTTGAGGCCTCAATCTACCTCGCTCAGTATGTGTGGTCTGCCATAAACGAGACAGTCATTGCCGCTAAGGATGGCATGGATTGGCTGCAAGACTGCGCGAAAGAACTAGCGAAGGAAAACCTGCCAATCATTTGGACAACTGTAGATGGTATGCCCATCATGCAAAACTACAACGACATGAAGAAACGCAGGGTCAAGACCAAGTTCAAAGACACTCTGATATATTTGACTGTCCAAGAAGCTATCAAAAACAAACTGGATAACAGACGCCAAGGTTCAGGCATTAGTCCGAATTGGGTTCATGCAAATGATAGTTGTCACCTTCGCATGTCGGTTAATCTCGCGGCTCATAATGGGGTGACCCACTTTGGTGTAATACATGACTCATTCAGCTGCCACGCAAGTGATGTTGAGATGTTTGGTGCGTGTCTGCGTGAGGCATTCATCGATATGTATGTGAACCACGATCCATTGCAGATGTTTAAGGATGAAGGTGAAGCCCTACTGGGTAAGCCCCTGCCTGACATGCCTGCAAAGGGAAACCTCGATGTCACGGTTGTCCGTGATAGTGAATTCTTTTTCGCATAATCTAACCAGAAACGATTAGGTTGCACTATAGCTCTACAGAACCGAAAGGAAACATAATGACTAACGAAACGCTCATCAACATCGCTGAATACTATCATCGAAATGAGAAGAATGTGCCTGTAGATATTCAAGCCCGTCTTCTTGAGCGCGGCCTCGACGTTCAAAAATACCAACACGTTTTAAAGGATTAATAATCATGACTGATTATGTTACACCAAAGGGCATCGCAGTGTGGCCTAAACTCAACACCCCAGATTTCAAATTCAATGCGGATGGTCTGTACACTGTTAAGCTGAAGATTTCAGCAGAGGAGAGCCAGCCATTAATCAAACAACTTGAAATGCTGCGCGATACCTACCTTTCCAATGCAATTAAGGAGGACCCAAAGGTTGCTAAATATGGCATGGCTCCCTTGTATGAAGAGGAAAGTGATGACCAAGACAACCTAACTGGCTTCAACATATTCAAGTTTAAGCAGAAGGCTAAAATCACAACCAAAAAGGGTGAAGTGATTGAGAAGCG
>CAYZPP010000102.1:0-4460 GCA_964480315.1 uncultured Alphaproteobacteria bacterium
GAAGGGTATTCGATATTTTTTAATGCTTGATTCATTCTCTTGTTTAAAAAAAAATTTTTTGTTTTTGTTATTTTTGTATCTTTATCTTTCAATATTTCTAATTCAAATGTATTTAAAATATACTTAGGGATATTTTCTTGTTTTTGATTATCTTTTAATATTATTTCAATATTATTAATTATATTGCTTGATAATTTTTTTAGTACTAAATCCCAATGCAATTCAAAAAATATGATAATACCAATAAGTTGAATAAGAACAATCGGAATTGATATCAGGTAAAAAGATCTAAGTAATAAGCTGCTATATAATCTTTTAACTTTATGTGACATTAATAAAATATTTTATAACCTTTTCCATGTATAGATCTAATTACATCTGTCAAATTACAGAATTTTTTAAGTTTCATTCTTAGTCTTGATATCTGCATATCACTACTTCTTGATAAATAATCAAGATTCAATTCCTTATTTAGTAACTCCCTATTTAAAAATTTATTTGAATTTTGTATAAGTAGTTTAAATATCTTTATTTCATTGCTTGTTAAATTAATTTTTTTATCTTTATAAGTTAAAGTTTCTTTTTTTAAATCAAATTTTGTTAAATCATCAAATTTTATAATATTTTTATTATCCTGAATTATTATATTTTTTTTAATCTTTAGTAATAGTTCTCTAGAGTCAAAAGGTTTTCCAACATAATCATCTGCTCCTAATTCTAGTCCTGCTACTCTATCGTCTGGATTGCTTAAAGCAGATAAAAATATTACAGGTGTATTGATTCTATTATGTATTACCTTCATATAAAAATCTAAACCATTTGAGTCTGGTAACATTACGTCAAGTAGTATCAGGTCAAAAATATAAAATTTAATTTTTTCTGTAGCTTCACTTATGGTACTTGACTTTGAAACTATATAATTATTCTTCACTAACAACTTCTCAATTAATTCTAATAAACTTGAATCGTCTTCAACTAATAATATGTGTGAATTTTTTATCATAAATTTTCAACTATATTTATAAATCCAGACATTTTTTTTGGATCAATATTTTTGAAAAGTATAATAATTTTATCTTTAATTTTATTTGTGGTTTTTTCTAGAATTTCATTTCCTTTTTTTGTAATTTGTGTCTTTTTATCTATAATTTCTATAATTTTTTTATCTTCAAGTGTTTTAAAAATTAAATTCATATTTTGTCTTTTTATTATCAACTTATTTGATATATCTATTTTCTTTTTAAAGCCCTTTTTAATTTCTATTAAAGTTAAAAACTCATTTGGTGTCAATTTACTACTTTTAGTAACTATGATTAATTCATTTTGTATTAGTCGATTTGTTCTATGAGATCCTAAAATAATTTCTATAATACTATCTTTTTTAAAGTATAACGTGTCAGAGTAATTCATATTCATTTAAATAATTATATTGTGATATTTTTTAATTAGTAATACATTATTTTTCTTATGGAAATTATACCTTTTGATAAAAGAATAGGCTTTATTTGGTATAATGGGGAGATTGTTGAATGGCAAAATGCCACTACCCATGTGCTTAATCATGGTCTTCATTACGGAAGTTGTGTATTTGAAGGCTTAAGAGTTTATGCTTCCAATATATATAAATTAGAACTTCATACTGACAGATTATTTCATTCTGCTAATAGAATGGGCATGGATGTTCCTTACACCAAAAACGTTTTAAATGAAGCTCAAGAACATATTATAAAAAAAATGAATATATCCTACGGCTATATTAGACCTGTAATATGGAGAGGAAGTGAAATGATGGCTATCTCTGCTCAAAAAAATCAAATTAATGTTGCTGTAGCTACTTGGGAGTGGCCTTCATATTTTTCCCCTGAAGACCGTTTAAAAGGTATCTCACTTCAGACTGCTGAATGGAGAAGGCCTCCAGCTAATACTATACCTACTGATGCTAAAGCCGCAGGTCTTTATATGATATGCACACTTTCTAAACATAAAGCCGAGAAAGATGGTTTTACTGATGCCTTGATGTTGGATTATGAAGGTAAGGTATGCGAATCTACAGGATCTAATATTTTTTTTGTTTTTAATGGTGAACTCCATACCCCTTTACCTCATTGCTTTCTTAACGGCATTACCAGGCAAACAGCTATTAGTATAGCTAGAAGCAAAAATATAAAAGTTTTAGAAAGAGATATATATCCTGATGAAATCAAAAATGCGGATGAAATATTTCTTACTGGTTCGGCTGTAGAAATTAATCCAGTAAGAAAAATAGATGATATGGAATTTAAAGTGGGTGAGATTACTAAGATGATTTCAAACTTATATTTGAGCGAAGTTGATGAAAATTTTAAAACTGATGAAAAAAGTATCTAATAACTTAACTTTTAATTACACTTTCCCATTTTAAATTTTTTTTTAAATCCTTTTCTTTTGTTTTAATAATTTTTGAATCATTACCATAATATTCAAATTTCCAAAATGCGGCTTTAATTTTTAATTGATCAATAATAAATTCATTCGACCTAATAGATTCTTCCCTATGAGGAGAAGAGGTCATAATAAATACTATCTTATCACCAAGTGGTATTTTCCCAATTCTATGAACGATGACGCATTTATTTAAATTCCATTTAATGATGGCTTCATTTTTAATTTCTTCTAACTGTTTTATAGCGAGGCCTTCATAGCATTCTAAGAAAATAGCTTCAATAGTCTTATCTTTGTTAAATAAATCATCTCTTACTGTTCCTAGAAATATTGAAATTGCACCATTTTTGTCAGACTTTATATTTGAATATAATTCATCAAGACTAAAATCTTCATTTACAATTTTTATCATTATCCACCGGTTACAGGGGGTAAAATTCCCAATTCATCACCATCAATTATAGAAATAGTTTCATTTTCAATTTCTTTAAAATTAATAAAAAATTTTATTGAGTTATCGTTAAATATTTCTTTAAAAAAAATATCTTTTTGAATTAAAAATAATTTTAATTCCTTGAAGTTTAACTTCCCATTAATTTCAAATGAATCTTCAGACTTATCTAGTTTTACCCTTATCCAAGAAAAATATTTCACAGTAATTATCAAAATACAGTTAAGCTTTTTTTAATATAACTATAGCCTGAGTAAAGTGTAAAGAATGCTGAAATCCAAAGCATTATTAATCCTGTATTCCAAATAGTATTATTGAAATCAAAGCCCATTCCTAATATCAAAATTGATAAGCTTATCATTTGTATTGTTGTTTTAATTTTTGCAACAAAAGTAACCGGAACTTTTTTGTTATAATTAGCTAAAAATTCCCTTAAGCCTGAAATTGCTATTTCCCTTAATAATATAATAATCGCTGGTATCACATGTATGTCTGTAATAACCCTAGTTTCAATTAACACAATTATAACTGAAGCTATAAGAAGTTTATCTGCTATAGGATCTAAAAGTACACCTAACTTTGAAGTTTGATTTAGTGCTCTTGCCAAATAGCCATCAAAAAAATCAGAGATTGATGAAATAATAAATAGAAAACCTGCTAACAAAACTATTTTAGAATCATCAGAGAAAAGTAAGTACAATATCAAAGGGATAAGAAATATTCTTATAAATGTAATTATATTTGGTATTGTTAAGTTTTTATTCATTTCTAATCTTGTCTATTATAGTCTGAGCAAGTAGGGTATTCACACCATCAATTTGAAGCAGTTCTTGTTTTGTTGTTTGTTTTAATTCCTTTAAACTCCCAAAATAGTTCATAATTCTTAGTTTTTTCACTTTACCAATACCTTTCATGTCATCTAAAAAACCAGATTTAATTGAGTCAGACATTCTTTTTAAGCTATTTGTTTTTGACAATTTATGCGCTTTATCGCGAATCTTTTGTAAAAATCCTTCAATTTTAGGCTGAGAAGTTAATGAAATATTAGTTTCAATGAGAGTATGATATTTATCAAATTTATAATCCCTATTGTGACCCTTGGAAATTGCAATTAAAAAAATCTTATCATCAAGATTAAAAGCTTTTAATATATCGTTACATATTTTTAAATATGGTCTACCACCATCTATTAAAATAATATCAGGTATGACCTTATTAGAGTTTTCAAAACGTGAAAGGAAAACTTTTTTCATTAAGTCAGCATCTCCAAATTTTTTTAGATCAAAATCTTTAAATTTATAGGTCCGAGATTCCTTTATATCAAAACCTTCGTTGTTGAATACCACATAAGAAGCAACTGCATAATTATTAGTATAAAAACTATTATCATAGGCCTCTATCCTTTCAATTGTATTTTTAATTTTAAAAAATTTTTGAGTTAATTGAAGAATTTCATTATTTGTGTCATATGATTGGTCATATTTTTTAATTTCTTTATTTAAATTATTTTTAGATATTTTTTCTATTCTGTTAATTCCATTAATATTTTTTTTTTTTAAAATCAAATTAATTTCGAGTTTTTCTTTAA
>CAYZPP010000103.1:0-4447 GCA_964480315.1 uncultured Alphaproteobacteria bacterium
TAACGTAAGGATCATTCAAACTAATACAGTAAATCTCATCAATATTTTTCTCTTTTTTTAAAAAATCAGAATTTTTTATAAAAGGAGGAAGGTGTTTATTGTGACAAGTTGATGTATAGGCTCCTGGCACACAAATTATAAGAACATTTTTGTTTTTTAGGTTTTTATGTAAATCAAAATTATGAATTAATTTTTCTGAAGTGTTGCTTAAAACAATTTTGGGAATGATGTCCCCTATATTCATTAGCTGAAAAAATTTTCTAATGTTTTATAGTAAATTTTTTCTGTTTTTTTTAGATCCTCTACAGACACGCACTCATCAACTTTATGAAGAGTTTTATTTATAGTTCCAAATTCAAATACAGGGCAAATTCTCTGCATGAATCTGGCATCAGAAGTTCCGCCACCAGTATCTTGTTGTGCATCTATGCCAGTAACATCTTTGATAGCCTTAACGCATCCTTTAGTAAAAAGTGAATCAAAACTATGGAATGGTAAACCTCGAAAAATTAAATCAACTTTGTGATCAAATCCATTATCTTTACAGATTTGACTTACATTTTTATTGATAAAATCTTTAATACTTTCAGCGCTCCATAAATCATTAAAGCGCATATCTGCAACCACCTTTAATCTTTCGGGAATTACATTCTTCGCCTTATTATTTAGGTTTAGTTGAGTAAATTGAATACTAGATTTTTCAAAAAATTCAGTCCCTTCATCCAACTTACAATCATCAAAAAAATTAATTATTTTTGAAACCCCATGAAGAGGATTTTTTGCTAATTGTGGATAGGCTGCGTGGCCTTGCTTGCCAATTATTTCGATGTGAACATCAACAGCACCTTTACGCCCTACTTTTATTTGATCTCCTAAAATTTCTTTCGAAGATGATTCTGTAGCAATTGAGCCGTCGATTTTAATACCTTGCTCAGATATCCAGTCAACCACTTTATCAACACCATTAATTGAGTCAGCCTCTTCATCGCCAGTTATTATAAAACTAATAGTTCCATTAAAGTCTTTATTATCTTTTATAAAATTAAATACACTGACTATACTAGCGGCAGTACAGCCTTTCATATCTTCTGAACCTCTGCCATATAAATAACCATCTTTTATAATTGGATTAAATGGATTTTCAGTCCAATCTTCAATATTGCCTGGAGGAACGACATCTACATGGCAAGCAAAGTTAAAATGCTTCGTATTTGACCTTGAGTTAGATATGCCATAAGTCGCAAACAAATTAATTACCTCATAACTTCCATTGCCATTAAAATTCAACTGTTTTGTTTCAAAACCTTGTTCTTGAAATAGCTTAATAAGAAAGTCAAAAATATCTTGTTTTGCAGGAGTTATAGACTCAAAAGCTATAAGCTTTTTTGCTAAATCAATTGTGTCAATCATCTTAATCTCTTAATAATTCATTAACTGAGGTTTTAGATCTTGTTCTTTCATCAACAGTTTTAACTATTACAGCGCAATAAAGAGAAACATCTCCTTTTGATGAAGGCATACTTCCTGGGACTACTACAGAGTAGGAGGGAACTTTACCCATAAAAATTTCTCCAGTATTTCTATTAATAATTTTTGTTGATGCTCCTATAAAAACACCCATAGAAAGAACCGAACCTTCTCCAACTATAACTCCTTCAGCTACTTCTGAGCGAGCGCCGATAAAGCAATTATCCTCAATGATTACTGGATTTGCTTGAAGCGGCTCTAGCACTCCACCAATACCAACTCCACCAGATATATGGCAATTTTTTCCGACCTGAGCGCATGAACCAACTGTAGACCAAGTATCGATCATCGTTCCTTCGTCAACATAAGCTCCTAAGTTCACAAAACATGGCATTAAAACAGCACTCTTAGCTATAAATGCAGATCTTCTAACAATGCAATTAGGAACAGCTCTAAATCCAGCATTTTTAAATTCAACCTCTCCCCAACCTTCAAATTTAGAAGGAACTTTATCCCACCAGTAAGACTCTTTTTTAGGCTCCTTAAGATCAAATGAAGGGCCTCCTTTGATCAAACCCATGTCTTTTGTCTTAAAACTTAATAATATAGCTTTTTTTATCCACTGATTAACATTCCATTTACTATTATTTTTTTCACAAACTCGAATAGAGCCATTATCTAATTGATCTAATACGATATTTACTGCCTCTTTAGCTATAGTGTCTTCTAAAAAATTAATAGTATCTTTTTGATCCCAAAGATTTTCAATAATTTGTTGGCTACTCATAATTCCTATATTATACGGTATTTAGAAAATTTTCCAATTGGTCTGTTACGTGATCAATATATTTTTTTTCTTTCATAATTTTTTTTATATCACTTTGAGCATTTATGTCTCTATTGAGATTGTACTCTAAGTTGTTTGTAATCCATACAGTAGTCCATCCAAGTTCATGAGGACACTTTAGGTTAATATGTAAATCTTCAAACATTGCAGTATTGTTATTTGAAAGATTAAACTTTTTTTGAAATGCATCATAAATAGGCTTATGAGGCTTTGGAAAATAATCACTTTCAGAAATATCAAAACACCCATCAAAAACATCATTCATTTTTAATTTATCAAGAACTTTTTCAACATGACCGTAGTTGGCATTCGTAAATATATATTTTTTTCCGTTTAAATTTTTTATAGTTTTAGCAAGATTTTCATTAGGAGAAACAACTTCATAATTAATCTGATGAACATAATCTAAGTACTCATTTGGATTTATTTGATGTTCCGACATTAGCCCTCTTAGAGTTGTCCCATACTTATGGTAATATTTTGTTCTAAGAGCTTGAGCAGCTCCTGAGTCTATTCCTAGATTTTCTTCTATAAACTTGCCCATCAATATGTGAACTTTGTCAAATAGCCCACATTCTGCTTTGTATAATGTATTATCTAGGTCAAAAACCCAATTTTTTATATGATCCATCGTGATATAAACTAATTCTTCTTAGCTCAAAAAGAAAGAAAATAAATTTAATTTATAGCAAATTATAAATTATTTTTTGAACTTCAAAAATACCGTCATTATTTTTAGAGCTAATAGTAAAGTTTTCATAATTAGATTTTAATTTTTCAGTCTCTAAAGATGTTTCTTTAATTTTTTTATCTTTTTTAGTAAAAATAATAACAATTCTTTCTTTAATCGTGGTCATATATTCTAACATTTCTAAATCTATTTTTTTAGGACCTAAAGTATTATCAATAAGAATAAATAACTTTTTTAAGTTCACTCTCAAAGTTAAATAATTTGAAACAAGTTGTGAAATTTCACCCGCTTCTTTTTTTGAAACTTTAGCATAACCATAGCCAGGAAGATCAGCTATCATTAATTTATCAGCATGATTAAAAAAATTTACCTGTCTTGTTTTACCTGGTGTGTTGCTTGTCAGCGCAATTTTCTTAGCGAATAAAGCATTAACTAAACTAGATTTTCCTACATTAGATCTTCCTATAAAAGCAATTTCAGGAAAAGCTATATTAGGGTATTGAGCTTTCTGAACAGCACTTAATACAAATTTAGTTGGTTCTTTAAAAAAACTAGCAACATTATTCATCAGCTCGTTTTATTAACTTTTCTTTGTATTACGTATTGCTGAGCCATTGAAAGTACGTTATTTGTCGTCCAATAAATAACTAGTCCTGCAGCAAAACCGCCTAACACAAATGTGAAAACAAGAGGAAGAAACATAAATATTTTTGCCTGTACTTTATCAACGGGTTGAGGGTTAAGTTTTTGTTGAAGAAACATTGATAAGCCCATTAATATCGGCCAAACACCTATATTTATCATTTGAAGAATTCCCGGAACATTCCAATCAAAAAGTCCAAAAGCAGTTAATAATCCAAGGGGGTCAGGCGCAGATAGATCGTGTATCCATCCTATAAACGGAGCATGCCTCATTTCAATTGTTACAAATAATACTTTGTATAAAGCAAAGAAAACTGGAATCTGAAGTAATATCGGCAAACATCCAGCTATTGGATTGGCTTTCTCTTTCTTATAAAGAGCCATCATTTCTTTCTGTAATCCAGCCTTATCATCTCCGTATTGCTCTTTTAAATTTTTCATTTCAGGTGCTAATTTTTTCATTTTAGCCATTGATTTAAATGATTGTTGTGCAAGAGGAAAAAAACAAATTCTCATCAATAAAGTAAACAACATAATGGCATAACCAAAATTACCAACATACCCGTTAAGAAATATTAAAACGTTAAAAATAGGTTTAGTTAAAAAATAAAGCCAACCAAAATCAACTGAACGATCAAATTCTTGAATGTTGTATTTTTTCATATAATCGTCAATAACTTCTAAAACTTTAGGGCCTGCAAACAATTTAAAATTATGAGAAATTTGACTATTTCTTTCAACACTAATTTTTGTCCCCACTATATTTGTTTGATAACTGTCTTGATTATATTCGTAACTAT
>CAYZPP010000104.1:0-4409 GCA_964480315.1 uncultured Alphaproteobacteria bacterium
TAGATAGAAGACAATATTGTCGAACTATAAAAAAGAGGTTAAAATGAAAAATTATTCTATCCCAGTAAATGGGGAACAAACCAAAGCTTACGAGCTAGTAGCAATAGCAAAACAAAATATAGCTACTTCCTCCAGTAAAGAAGAAATGAGGAAGCTAGCAGAAGAGTTCGGCTCTTTAGGATTAACAAAATGGCAAGCCTTGTCGCTTTGTTTCAACTATTATCAAAGCTTTTAAAAGAAGGTAGAATTGACGAAGCAGAATATCTTGACAGTATTCTAAATACTCAAAAATATTTTCAAAATAGTTATCAAGATGGAATTCCTTAAGCTATTCAAAACAATGAAAAGGCAAGAGTGTTTTTTTTGGAGCTGTAAGAGATGTTTTGATAAAAAAAATCACGGAAAAGAGGAAGTTGAAAAACAAAATAATTTATTGGCAGATGCAGGTATTGGAATCGCTGATATTGTAGAAGGTCTAATTATCCGAGATTGGAAGAAAAACTTAGACGTCCAAAAGCAAATGGAAAAAACTGTTAAATACGGTACAACTTCAATTGATTTTTCTGTAGAATGGAAACAACGGAAAACAATGGCATTGGAAGTTCACCCTAATATGACTGTTCACATCATTGCTCCTAATAAAACTACAGTTGAAGAAATACAAAAAAAGGTAGTCAAAAGAGGTGCTTGGATAATTAAGCAACAAACCTACTTTGAGCAATTCCTTCCTCGAACTCCTAAAAGAGAATATGCATCAGGTGAGACACACTTGTATCTCGGTAAAAAATACGTTCTAAAAATCCGTGAATCTCAAAAAGAAAGTGTCAAGCTAAAAGGAGGTGAACTGTTCGTATTTATCAAAAAAGGAAGTAGCAATACAAGGATTAAAAACCTTTTGAGTGGTTGGTATCGGAGTCATTGTGAAAGGCGATTTCAAGAGTCATTTGATAAGTGTATCTATTTATTCAAACCCTACAAATTTGAACAACCTACTTTTGTAATTAAAAGAATGAAAAACCGTTGGGGAAGCTGTACGCCGAACGGTCAAATTATTCTTAATCCTGAATTAATTAAAGTTTCATCAAAGTGTTTAGAATATGTTATCATTCACGAACTTTGTCACTTAATAGAACCTAGTCACAGTAAAAAATTTTATACACTTCCAGAATCAATACTTCCTAACTGGAAGAGATGGAAAGATAAATTGGAGATGAGTTTGATATAGAATCAACAACAAAAAAAACAATGAAAACAATGAAAACAAAAGGAATTCAAACAGTGAAAATTGATGTGAAAAGCGAACAAGCAGATGGTTTCAAAATATTACTTTCATATCTAAGCGATGTAGATAAATTTGAGTCTTTTTTTGTAGAAAATGAACATTATATATTCTTCATTGACTTATTAAGAGACTGTCTCCCTTCGATAGAAAAACCTGAGATTCTTGATCAAAGAAAGTACAAAGATATTTATCTAGAATTATGTGAACTTGCAGTTAAAGCTGAAATAAAAATAGATAGCCCAAAACAGTTTTTACATTTCATTCTTTTTTTACTCCCGAAAATTATTCAAAAAGCAGAAGATTGTACAGCTAAAGAAAAGATAATTTTAAAGATTCTGATTTTCGATAAATTATCTAAATGTATCCAACCAAAAAAAGGTTCAAAACATAATCATTATGCATTAGCATTCACCTCATTAATCCTTATTAGAACTGAATTAATGGAAGTGGGTGCTTGGACATATGAACTTATTGAACAAGTTAAAAATGGAGAATCTACAACTGAACTTATTAATGAACTTGGGAGAAAAGTTTATAAAACTATTATTAAGCATAATATAGATGAAGAAAAAATCGCTTCACTTAAAATTGAATACATTAATCGTTTGTAGAAATCGTTTCTAACTTCAAAAAATCACAAATAGAAATCATACTCTTTTGACTCAAATTTGCATAGTCAGCTAGATGCTGTTATGAGAATTGAGGCGCCGATATTCTTGTATTTTATTTAATCATTAAACATTGTTTGATATGAATTCAAGAAAGAAAGAAAAATTCCTATTACATATAGGAAAGCAATTAGAGTTTATCAACCCAAGAATAATTTTCACAGAAGATCAATGGATTCTACTTGCCTCAGAAATTAGAGAAATTTGTAAGTCAGAGAACCTTGCCGAAAAAGTATTTTCTTGGTATTTTTCATTCTCAGGATATAAATACTCCGAAAGGACTCTAGAAGATGTTTTCTATATAAGAAGTAAATATGTCTCATCTACAAGTTCCATTACGATGCTTGATAAGATAAGTTTTTGGTTAACGGATTTCAAAAAAGAGGTGTCTTATGTGTAAGGTTAGTTATTATAATAATGTGAAGGAACATACCAGTAAATCTTTAGAATTAGAAGAGATTCTTAGTTGGATAATGGCTGGAGAATTTGAAGATGAAATTTCTATCTGTCGGCAAGCGATTAAGGACGGTGATTTACGTGAGTATAAACACATTAAAAACTCATTACCTTGTTTTACACCTTCAGGAGTATTCGATAAAAAGAGAACAGCGGAAGAATTAGTAAAATATACAGGATTTATAATTCTGGATTTTGATAAAGTAAGGAGGGGTAAAGATCAAATTATAGCGGATAAATACATTCGAGAAGATGATCACACGTATGCTTATTTTACTTCGCCAAGTGGTGAAGGTTTTAAGATAATAGCCAAAGTAGATTCAAAATTAGAAGATCATGAAAAAGCATTTGAACAGTTAGCTGATTATTATGAGGAGATAAGCTTTAAAGTAGATAGAACGGGTAAAGATATACCAAGGACTTGCTTTGTTAGTTGCGATACTTCGATGCACTATAATCCAGATGCTAAAATATTCCATGTTGAACTCAAAAAAGAATCGATACAAGAAAAGCGATTAGCTCCAATAATAAAACTCCGAACCTCTGAAAGTAGCACCCAGCAAAAAGTACAAGGTTTAGAATCTACGGAACTTCAGATAGCCGAAAATATAGTTGAATATTGCGAGGAAACTGATAGCTCCTTAACAGGCACTCACGATACTTGGTACAAGGTGGCTTTTTCAATCGCAAATTTAGTTACAACTAAAGAAGAGAAAATAGGTTTGTTTATGAGGCTCTGTCAAATAGATGGCTCAACTCATGACGAAAAGAAGAGCTTCTATCAAATTAAACATGCAATTAAAACCACGAATGGGGATATTGGGATAGGAACACTGATTCATTATGCGATGGAATACGGCTACAAATTAAAGTCTGTAGTTAGGTTTGAGAACCAGTTTTGGTATGAGATAAAAGAAGGGAATAGTTGTGAGCTGAAAATTAATCCATCTGATTTTCTAGAGTGGTTAGAAAATCGTGGATTCTTTATGACTAATAGCAAAGAAATTCTTAAGAAAAAGGGATATTTTATTGAAGAATCCAGTATTAAGGAAGTAAAATATACACTCCTTAAATATGTGGAAGAGCTACCCGATATGATTACGAGGAATTGCTCCAAAAAACAACTAAAAACCTGCGTGCTTAATAATAGTTCGAGACTATTGTCGAAAAGTTTTTTAGAGTTTATGAAGGAAGCTAATATCGTTGAGCATAAGGACACAGCGGAGGAAGTTTATTTTTATTTCAAGAATGGTATAGTTGAAATAACAGAGGATTCAGTTAATCTTAAAACATATGATACTTTAAATAAATCCGTTTTCAAGTCTGATATTAATGATTTTAGTATTACTCTTAATCCACCAAATGGTTCAAGTGAATTCCTCACATTTCTACGAAATATATCACCCAGTGAAAATTTACTAAGAACAGTTGGTTTTCTTTTAAATAGGTATAAAAGTCCTGACAAAGGAGTAGCGGTTGTATTTATTGATGAAGGAGTGGATGAAGATAATCCTGAGGCGTCAGGTGGACGTGGGAAATCATTAGTAATGGAAGGGATTTCTAAACTACGAGATGTATTGGTTTTAGACGGTAAAAACATAGCTTTTAATCGCTTCTTATTTCAGTCTGTGACACGTCGAACGAGCTTGGTCTATTTTGATGATGCTCAGGTAGAATTTGAGTTCGAGAAATTGTATTCAGCTCTCACAGGTCAAATAGTGGTAGAAGGAAAGAATCAAAAACCATTTAACATCCCCTTTAAGCAATCGCCAAAATTTGCAATTAGCACAAACTATGTAGTGACGGGGACAGGCGGTTACTCAGAGGAAAGAAGAAAGATGATTGTGAATTTTGGGAATTATTATGGCAAACATATTACTCCTAAACAAGAATTTGATTTTGTGTTATTTGATGATTACTCATTAGGACAATGGAATGATTTTTATAATAGCATGTTTCATTGCGTCCAAGAGTACTTAAAAAAAGGTTTGCCAAAATCAGAG
>CAYZPP010000105.1:0-4365 GCA_964480315.1 uncultured Alphaproteobacteria bacterium
ATAGTAGCGTTCGAATGCCTCGACAATGGTCGCGTCCACCGAAGCGTTCATGTCTTCGGGCGTCGGAAGGGATGAAGTGGCCTGCTGCGCCTCGAAGATGGCCTCGCTTGCACGCGCAGCCGTCGCCGTTGCCAACTCGGCAAGTTTGGTATTCTGCTCCTCCTTCGCGCGCACCGCATTGCGCAAGTCGATGAGTTTCAAGTCCATTCCCTTTATGATCGTATCCGCCTCGGCCGATTTGATGGCTTCGGCCTCCATGGCAGATTGCGAGCGCTCCAGCTCTGCAGTCGCCTCCTCGAGCGCTGCTTTCAATGCGTCCATGTCGGTCGCCCCAGCCTGTGCCGCGGTGACCACCTCCTCGGCCGCCTTGGCATGCTCGGCCAACAATGCATCCGTCTTCGCCTCGGCCTCGCAAACCATAGCCAGAGCCTCGCGCTTGACGCTCGTCGTTGTGGCTTCGGCCACCTCCACCGCCGCCTCGGTCGCCTCGAGCTCCATCTTGGTCGCCTCTAGCTGGGACTGCAGCGCGCTGTGCTCCGTTGTCACCGCCTCCTGCTCCCCGCGCAGCGTTGCGAGCACTTGTTCCAATTCGGCAACACGCGCCATCTCCTGCTCAAACCGCTGCTCGAGCTGAAGCGCACCTTGGGTCTGCATTGCAAAACGGTCTTGGTCGTAGTCACTCACGCGCGGTATGGCAGCCATCTCGGCGCGCACGGCCGTCTCTCGTTCCTGGGCGTCGCGAACCTGGCCGGCAAGGGCCACCATGCGCGCGTGCGACGTTGTGCGTTCCGATTGCAGCGCCGCGTTGCCGCGCGCGACGCTTTGCTCGGTCGTGGTCAAACGATCGGTGCATTTTTTGAGTTTGGACTGCAAGTCGTCGACGATGCCATTGAGTCTCATCACGTCGTTTTGCGAGCCATGGCTGCCGCCTACGATATAGCCGGCACGGAGCATCTTCCCGCCCGCCTCGGCCGAGGTGCCTTTGACGGGAAGGCCGCCATTCTCCGACTGCGGCGCGCGCATCTGCGGCAGCGTAAACTTGAGACCATTGCTGCTTGTTGGCAGCGCGAGAAGCGGCGCCTTGTAGGGTAGGTTGAGGTCAAAATGCACATTGGAACCGGTCGCCATGAGCGTGGGCGAAACGGGAGCGACCGCTTCCGGTGCGGCAGTGGGTGCCAATGCGTCCTCGGGCGCAGACTCGAGTGTGCGAAATACCGATCGCAGACTGAAGCGGTTGGCCTCTTCTGCAACCTGACGCGGGCGTATGCTCATAGCTGGACCTGGTTGTAAGGCATCACCCAGCGGGTTATCTGCATTGGCAAGGGTGGTACAGACCCGCTAACGGTACATTACATTTGCTCAGTACGGTGGTGTTAAACAGTAAAGGGGTGTGCAGATGGCATTCGTGTGCGCCTCCACAGACGACGTGCGCGTCGAAGCAAAAGAGGTCTTCTTGGACAGGGGCACGAATACTGGCTACTGCGCACTGGCGGGCGATACGGCGACCGTGGGTCTGGCGGCCGAGTGGAAGGATGCCGATCGCGTCGGACAGGAGCTGCTCGAGTCGAAAGACGTCTACAGGGCGCTGATGAATGGGCTCACTCGAATCGACACACCGCTTGACTTCTTGGGACCACAGCCCATGCTGAGCGCGCGGCTCGTGGCACGCCGACTCTCGGACGTTGCGTCCAACCGGTTTGGAATCGTGCCGGTGGACGGCATCCCGGTTACTGAAGTCTCTCGCTACGCGGTATTGGCGCGGCTAGGCGTGCTGCCCTCGATGCTCTATTTGTCGAGCACGGGGCAGAGCCTTCAGCTGCAAGCCAAGGGCGCGGCAAAGGGAGCCGCCTTTGCCTCCGACGCGACGCAGGCGGCGGCCTTTGTCACGCTCGTCGAGCAGCTGGCCGGAGCGGGCGAGTGCCTGTTGCCCGCGTCTCCAAGTGCTCCCTACACGCTTGTGGACGCGCTGTGGTTTGCCAATGGCGACTACGCGCAGCTGCAAGGGAATGACGTGCTGAGCGACGCACTAGTAGGCGCCAATGGCTTGCCGGCGCCATCGCTCGCATTGTTGATGCTGTACGCCGCGTGCCAGCATGGAAAGTGGCAGGGCAAGGCGCTGCTGCGCCTCGCTGCGAGCGTGGCGGGCGAGGGCGCCGAGGCGCTCCGCGTGCCTGGGACCGTGGCACCGGAGCTGTACGCGGCGCTGCAGCTTGCACATTTGCACAATCCGCCACCACCATTACCGGTACCACCACTACCGACACTGCAACCGACACCTCAATTGGACAAGCGCGTCGACTGTCGCGAAGAGGTGCGCGCGTTGCAAGACGAGGTGCGGCAGCTGCAAGTTGCCCGGGATCACGCATCGGCGGTGGAGGGTGTGCCAATCGTGGTGGCCGCGGGAGTCGATCCGAGAATAGAACAGCGCGAGGCGGTCATCGACGCGCTCCGCATTTTTCTATTCCAGCCCAAGGGCAGCTCCTGGCGCTTTCCCATCAAGAAGGACGACATGAACGCACAGCTCGCGGCATTTGCAGACGACTCGTACAGCAAGGAGCTGGCAGAGGGCATTCGAAGCATCCTCGAGAAGATCAATCCCGACGATAGGATCGAAGTCAACGATGCAAGGCAAGCGCTCCAGGATGCCGTTTTGCTCATGCTCGCGCCTGGGACCGATGCCGACTACGCCCTGCTATTGGCCATTACAAACTCGAGCGGCGGCGGCGAAGAAATCATAGACGCGAGCGCAGAGTTCAAGAATCAGTTTTACAAAGACGGCGAGGGCGACTATAAGGCGTGGCCAGAATTGTACGACTTGGTTATTGCCTTTGAAAACGTCTTCAAAACACAGAGCCTCTACTACGACCCGGAAAATGTGACACTATTCCCGGAAAACGCACCGGCTGGACATGATGGGTGGAAGGCTGGATATCCACCAATGAAATACAAGGACGCCGTGGATGCATTCGACGGAAAATGGCAAAGCCTTGCCATCGTGCTCATTCCCGAGGGCTCCGACTACAGCACGATTGAAAACCGTAAAAAGGGATCGGAGAGTGCAATCGCACGCAAGCAACAGGCGGCCGCGGACATAGAAACGGGGCGCAAGCAAAAAGAAGAGCAGTATCGCGACCGTGAGCGCATCGCGGCGCGCGAGGAGGAGGACGAGGCCATCTACCACGGCATGCGCTGGCTGTGGCAAGACCCCAAGAAGACCATGGCGCAGCTCTCAGCGGGCGACTACACGGTGGTCCAATACTCGAGTCGTAAAAACACAGAGGGAAAGCTTGAGCAGGTGGAGAGCACAGGCACGGGCCATCTGCTCGGGTACAGCGGCGATCTGCGCAGGCGCTTTCAACAGGCGCTCGAGACGATGAAGAAGTGGGAAACCTACCAGCGAGTAATCGTGACGCGAGAGAAGGAGATGGTGGGAACGAGTGTGCGCAAGGACAAGGACGGCAACGTGGTCATGATCGAGACGAAAACGGTCGAGACCATGGAGTCGATCGATGCGCTCGTGGCCGACGCGGACTTCTTCGAGCGCACGGCAACGGAGCGCGAAGCCTACCTGAAGACGCGCCTAAACCGCACCATGGCGGTCAAGGCACGCGACGAGCTGTGTCAGGACGCAGAAGAGCCCACCAAGGAGCGAATCGAGGCACTGGTCGCGCAAAAGCTCGAGGTGGCGCTCGCACAGAGCGTCCTCGGCCAGCCGTGGGATCCGGCGACAACCGTACAGAGCGACGAGTGGCGGTACTTTTGCCGCGACAACTTCCACTTGGCCAACTGGCGGGTGCTTCGGATGGACAAGGACCTCACAGATGCGAGCATTCTATTTGGTAAAAAGGCGGCGTGGATACAACTCGGAGGCGACCTTCCGTGGTTTGTGCGCGCGATGCGCCACCGCGTCAAGTTTCTCATGGACCGCAACCTGGACGTTTTTTACAATGAAACACAAAGAGATGTCCTGTGGGGAACACCGCAAAACCCAAACGGCGAATTGCAAAAGGTGTACAAGCAGGTTGTGATCATGCCCAAGCGCACAGTTGAGAGCGATCCGCCTTGGACGGCTCGCTCATGGAGGCAGGCGCTCACGGCCTATGTCAACGTCGACTGGAAGCGTCCAAACAGAGACTCAGCGTCGGAGCGCTGCTACATGATAATCGCCGGGCTCGAGGAGATGGCCAATGAGGCGTCGGCCAAGGTGCGCGTCAACACGCTAAACGCAACGCTTGTCAAGTCCAACGAGAGTCTCAAGAATCTCGAGGAGGGCGCGGTAGAGAAGAGGGTCGAGTTGGAAGGCACCATCGTAGCGCTTACAGAGCAGCTCGAAATGCGGAAGGTGGAGCTTCAAAAAGCGGCCAG
>CAYZPP010000106.1:0-4341 GCA_964480315.1 uncultured Alphaproteobacteria bacterium
ATATTTAAATATTTAAGAGAAATATCCACACAAAAAAAACTTAAAAAATAAAATTATATTAAAAATAATATGAATATATATTCAATACTATTTATATAATTGACATCAATTTTTATTAAACCTAACTTAGTACGAGGAGTAAAAAATTGTTAGAACCTTTATTAAACTTAAATAATTTATCTAAAACTTTCAATAAAGATTTCGAATACTCTAGGGAAATTCGTTATTTTAGCGGTCTAATCAAAATTGAAATGGATAATATTCAACAAATATTAAACTATGAAAATGGGACCCTTTTAAATATCACAGTCAAGAATATTGATGACAATCAATGTAAGATTATTGTGAAAGGTGACAAAGATACCTGGCTAAACATGTTAGCTTTAAAACCTATTCCGTTTTATCAGTGCATGCAGTCAACAGCTGTAAAACATAATTTATATATGAACGTATCAAATGAAACATTTGCTTATTTGCCAGCTTTAAACCGGTTAATGCAAATTATGAGAATTGAATTTAATAACAGGAGTTCAAATTAAAATGTCAAAACATGATCCTATTAAAGGTCAATACATTTACCTCACTGTAGAGGGTGTTGAATATAGAGTATATTATGAAGAAGCGGGTGAGGGAATTCCGCTCTTAGTTGGCCATACTGCAGGATCAGACGGCAGACAATATAGGCATTTATTGTGTGATACTGATGTTACCGATCATTTTAGATGTATAGCTTTTGATCTTCCGTTTCATGGAAAATCTTTACCGCCTTACGGAAAGAAATGGTGGGCAGAAGAGTATAATATTACTAAATCTTTGATGATGGCATTTCCCAACACTTTGGCAAAAGAATTAGAGCTAGATAAACCGGTGTATATGGGGCAATCAATGGGAGGTCATTTAGCAATTGATTTAGCTTCAAAATTTCCTGATAGTTATAGAGCTACGATTGCTGTAGAGGGTGCATTAAGATCAGCAGCAGAATATGTTGATGTGGGTATGGCGGGCATAAGATATGAATTTGATAATCCTAATGTAAATAGAGCTTCGACAGGAGCAGCAATGATGCTAAATTTATCTCCCTATTCTCCTGAAGCAGATGTCAGAGAAACTCAATGGATGTATATGTGTGGTGGGCCAGGTGTTTTTGCGGGAGATCTATATTACTATTACTACGACCATAATGTAAGTATTGAAGAAGCTAGTAAAATAGATACAACTAAATGTATGCTTTATATGCTTACCGGTGAGTACGATCCTAATACATCTCCGGTCGATACTCAAAAAGCAGCCGATGTAATACCAGGCTGCAAGTATCAACCTATGGAAAAACTTGGACATTTTCCTATAATAGAAAATTACCCCCAATTTAAAAAATATTTAATGCCCATATTAGAAGAAATTAAAGCCTTGAAAAAGTAATATTTTACTTATAAAAAACATATTTATGTCGAATGTTATTTTATTTGGGGGAAGTGGTTTCTTTGGGCCTGCAATTTTAGAGAAAAATTCCAATATTATTTCGGTAGGAAGAAATAGACCTCCAAGCGACCTTAAAAATAAACACATTCATATAGATAGCCTTGATAATTTAAGTGAATTAGATTCGATTGAATTTGATAAAGTAATTTTTTTAGTTGGAAGTTCTAATCATGATGAAATTAATAAAAAAACTACAATGGGTTTTGATTATAATGTTTACCCACTAATTAAAGTCCTATCTTACTTAGAAAATAGAAATATTAAAAAATTTATTTGCTTTACATCTATTCTGCTATACGACCAAAACAAAATAAAATTACCAGTAGATGAAATGCAACCAATAAACCCATACGTGAATAAATATGTTTTAAGTAAGCATTTATCTGAAGACATCGTTGAATATTATTCAAAGAAAGTACCTTCAATAGTAGTAAGATTAAGTAATATCTATGGCCCCACAAAACTTAAAAGACCAGACATAATTCACACTATTATGCAAAATATATTTAAAAATAAAGAAATAAGAATGTGGAATAGTAAGCCAAAAAGAGATTTTATTTTTGTTGAAGATGCAGCCAATGCAATATTACATTTAATTAACTCTAACTTCACAGGAAAAGTTAATTTAGGTAGTGGAAAAATGCATGAAATAAAAGAAATTACTGATATTATGGAAAATCTTTCAGGAAAAAAAATAACCTTTGATGAAAAATCAGTAAGCGGACCCATGGAGTTTGTAGCTGATATAGATAAAATAAAAAAAATTACAGGATGGAAACCTAAATTTAGTCTTGAAGAAGGATTAAAAAAAACTTACGAAATAATGAAAAAGTTTAACATTGATGAAAAATCAAAATAATTAAAATCAATCATATTACTTTTTTTTAAGATTAGAAAATTTAATCTTAAAGAGTGTTACTAGGCTCAAAAAAAATTGATTTTTAGGTATTTTAGAAATATTTTTTGTTCTTTCAAAAAAATGAAAAGGAATTTCAATAATTTTAATATTTTTCTTATGGACTAGGTACATAACTTCTACAAAAAAAGAATAACCATTAGAATCAATTAAATTCATATCCATTCTATCTAATACTTTCTTAGGAAAAAAACGATAACTATTTGTTAGGTCGTTAGTGGGCATGTTTAATAAATATTTAGCAAAATTATTACCAAAAATTGATATATATTTTCTGTAACCTTTATTGTCCGTGCCTCCACCATTGGCATACCTAGAGGCAATTATAAAGTCTTCATTATTATTCATTTCTAAAAATTTATTAATCAATGCGGGTGGGTGTGAAAAATCTGCGTCCATAGTTACTAAACCTAAATAGTTATTACTTTTAGCATAATTAATTATATCCTTATGAGCAGAACCAATTCCAAGCTTATTACTTCTAGTTATCAATTTTAAGTTATTATAATTATTTATTAAATTAGATGTTATCTCTGAAGTGCCATCTGGGGAGTTATCGTCAACTATTAGTAAATCCAAATTTTTGATTTTTAAATTAAAAATAGAAACTATTAGTTTCTCAATATTTAAACTTTCATTATAAGTAGCTACACCGACAAGTATTTTATTTGATGTTGTCATTTATTCATTAGATTTTTATAAAAAATAATTCAAAAGTTTGATTATACCTTTTTTTTGACTTTTTGAACTTGTGCTTCTCTGGGAAAATTCATTAGAAATATAATATTTATATGATTCGTAAAATGTTTCTTTAATATTATTTTTTGGAACCCATCCCATTTTTTTTAATTTTGAATTATCAAATTTAAAATTACTTACAAGACCCGCTAAGTGATAAGGACCTATGGGAGATAATCTTAAAAAAAACAATAATTTAAAAACAAAGGCTAATTTAATTCTTGGTAAATTGATAAAGGTTGATTTTGAAGAAGATTTAACAATTATATATTGAAATATATCTCGAAATGAAAGAACTTGATCACAAGAAACATTATAGATATTCCTAACATCTTTTTTAAATAATAAATAAATAGCATCACTTAAATCATTAATTTCTATTGCATCAAATGTATTAATACCACGATTTAGTAAGGGTATTTTCTTATCTTGACTGATCAAATCATATGCAATTGAAATAACTCCAGCTCTATATTTTGAGATAATAATAGGACTTCTTAAAATTGAATAGTTTAATGAGGATTTGATAATCATATTTTCTGCAATTAGTTTAGTTTTGCCATAATTATCAATAATAGTTTTATCGGTACTTTCCTTAACTTTATAATCATAGTTTGATGAGTACATTGCATTAGTTGAAATAAATATAAGCTTGCAATTTGAATTAAATTTTTCTAAAAAATTAATTAAATGTTTTGTGCCTTCAATATTAACATCGTTCATTTTTTTGTTATCTTTTTCAATTGGCAACTTAGCTGCAGCATGAATAACTAAATCAAACTTTATTTTTTTGAGAACTTGGTAATTTCTTTCCACTGAAATATCAAAATTATAATAATTATAAACAGCATTAGAATTTTGATATAAGTCTACACCATAAATATTATATTTTTTTTTTCTAAAATAGTTGACTAAATATGAGCCTAAATATCCTTCAGATCCTGTTACTAAAATATTCATAAATTTTGATTATCCATGCTCATTAATTTTTTAATAGATAAACCAGTTGATAGAAATAATATGAGAAAGCCAAACATAGGAATGTGATACCAATTCCAACTTCCAAAAGTTCCAGCAATGTTTACAGTATCGTAACCAGTTACACTATCAAAATAACTGTAGGGAATAATATATTGTAAAAATGAAATAGGCATTAAATTGCCAATTAAAGTTAATCCAATTAAATACAAAAGTATAATACTAAAATT
>CAYZPP010000107.1:0-4325 GCA_964480315.1 uncultured Alphaproteobacteria bacterium
AAATCTTTTTTATTATTTATAGTTAACCAATACATAGTTGATCTTACTTTACTCTACCTGCCTTTTTTTAAAAACTTTTCAATCCAATTAGGTTATTTTTATATAATATTTGCTATTATTGTAATTATTGGCTCAACAAATGCTGTCAATCTTACTGATGGGTTAGATGGACTTGTTTCCATGCCTTTAATATTTGTTTTTTTAACTTTTGCTGTTTTTTCTTATATTATTGGTAATTCTATTTATTCAGATTATTTATTACTGAATTATGTTCCAAGTTCCGGTCAGTTAGTTATTGTTTGTGCATCGTCTATTGGCGCCTTATTGGCTTTTCTTTGGTATAATTCTTATCCTGCAGAAGTATTTATGGGAGATGCTGGATCTCAATCATTTGGTGGTAGTCTTGCCATTATATCTATCTTATTAAAACAAGAATTTGTTTTAGCAATAGCAGGAGGATTATTTGTAATTGAGGCATTATCAGTTTCTATACAAGTTATATATTTTAAAGTTACCAAAAAAAGATTTTTTTTAATGGCACCAATTCATCATCATTTTGAAAAAAAAGGTATACCTGAACAAAAAATTGTTATCAGATTTTGGATAATAGCATTCATTTTTTGTTTAATAGCATTATCTTTATTGAAGATTAGATAATTGATAAATTTTAATAAAAATTTTTTTGTATATGGCTTAGGAATAAGCGGACTATCTGTAGTTAAATTTTTTAGAAATAATTCTTATAATTTCAAAGCAATTGATGACGATCCTATTAAAAATAAATTACTTCACAAAAATGAATATTGTAAAAATAATAATATTATTAAAGAATTAGATAACTCCTCATATATAGTGGTTTCACCGTCTATAAATACAACTATTCATCCAATATTATTTAAATATAAAAATAAAATAATTATCGATATCGATATACTTGGCTCATTATTATCTGACAAAATTAAAATTATTGCTATTACTGGGACAGAAGGTAAATCTTCTGTTTCTAATTATTTATACAATATCCTAAAAAAAAAGAATAAATCAATATTATTAGGCAATATAGGTAAAACAGTTTTACAAAAAAAGGATATCAAAAATAGTATTAATAGATATGAGTATATAATTTTTGAACTTAGTTCATATCAATTGGACAAAGTTAAACATCTTAAAATTGATATCGGGTGCATAACAAATTTGTATCCCGATCATCTTAAATACCATAAAAGTTATAATTGTTATATTAAGTCAAAATTATTAATTAAAAATATTCTTAAAAAAAATGGAAAAATTTTAATCAATAAAAAAACATATAAAGAAATTAATGATAACAAAATTATTTTAAGTGATAATTTTAATGTTTATAAAAATAATTTTTCTCATAATTATAATACGAATAGTATTTTAAGTGAAAATCTTTCAACTTTATTCGCCTTAATGTCTAGTTTAGGTTTAAAATATAATATCTCCGATATTTCTAAAATTAAAACACTCCCTTTTAGAAATCAGATTATAGTTAATACTAAGTATCTTAAAATTTATAATGATAGTAAATCAACTAATCTTTTAAATTCAGTAATGACTTTCAATACAATAAAAAGCAAAAATAAAATTTTAATACTAGGAGGAAAGTTAAAAGATGGTTTTATTAATTTACCAAATATTTCTAATTCCGTAATTCTTATCTTTGGTTCTGATAAAAATAATTTTTCTAATATGTTGAACTGCACAAAAAGTAAAATTATTAAATTTTATAATTTAGATGACCTAGTTTTATTCTTATCTCTTGCAACTAAAATTGATAAAAATAAAAAGATAATTCTTTTTTCACCCGGTGGAGAATCTTTTGATGCATATGCCAATTTTATGGATAGGGGTAGGCGATTCAACAGCTTAGTTAATAAGTTTTTTTAATGACTAATCCCTTTTTAGATAATGATAATTCATTACTGACATCATTATTAATTTCTATAAATAAAAAATTAATTTTAATCCCTTTATGTTTAATGTTAATTGGTATTTTTGCTATATTTTCTCTCATGTCACCTAAATCGGATCTTAGTTTAATGAAACATTTATTCCACTGTTCTATTTCTTTATTAATTTTTTTTATAATTATTATCCCTAAAAAAAATCAGCTTAAAACTATATTAAATTTTTCTTTATTTTTTTTTCTATTACTTCTTATTTATACTCATTTTAATGGGAATTCTGCTAATAATTCTAAAAGATGGATGACAGTATTTGGTTTTTCAATTCAGCCTTCTGAATTTTTAAAGGGTCCGTTTATATGTTTTATATCTTGGTTCTTTTACTTAAGTCTTAAAAATCATAATTATAAATTCTTATTTATTCCTATTCTTTTTTTTCTATTAATAATTTTACTCATAGCTAAACAGCCTGACTTATCAACTTCTATGTTTTTTTTTATTTCCTTTTCTCTTCTTTTCATTCTTTATATTAGAAATGTTAAACTAATTTCTATTCTTGCTTTCTTTTGTTTTTCATATCTTGGGATTATGTTTGTTTTGAAGCCTCATGTAAAAGCTCGATTTATCGGGTTTGTAAATAATACTAGTTCACAAGTTAAAGATAGTATTGATGCAATAATAAATGGTGGTTTTTTTGGTATGGGACTCGGAGAAGGACAATTAAAATACGAGATTAAAGAAAATCATAATGATTTTATTTATTCTGTTATTATAGAAGAAGTTGGTATTTTATTTGGTATTCTTATTATTTTTTTATATCCTCTTTACTTGTACCTTGTTTTAAAAGCTTCTAATTCAATAGATAATCTCTTTTTAAAAAATACAGTCTTTACATTGGCTTTTATGACATGTTTTCAGGCTTTTATTAATATATCTACCTCAATTGGTCTTTTTATTCCTACTGGAATGCCCCTTCCTTTTGTTAGTGATGGTGGTTCATCTTTGCTTTCCTACGCGATAATTTTTGGTACAGTTGTAAACTTTACAAAATATGAAAAAAGCCCTCTTAATTAACCACCATAGTCCTCTTGACTCTGGTACTGTTTCTCATATTTTATTTAACTCACACTATTTTTTAACTACAATAAATTCACATGATATCAAGTTTTTAGATATTTCTGATATTAAATCATATAATTTAGTATGTTTTTTTGGCGGAAGAGCTAGCGCTAATGATAATTCTTTTTCTATTAAGGCCGAATTCAAGCTCATCGAACAATTAATTAATTATACTATACCGATTATTGGAATTTGCCTAGGTGCTCAATTAATTGCTAAATTTTATGGTTCTAAAATCACTAACAATGAATTGAATAAATCAGAGATTGGTTATAATAAAGTTTTGAATCCTAATCTAAAATTTTTTGATAAAAACAATTTATCTTTTATGCAATTTCATAATCAGGGTATATCTTTTAATAATTCTATGGATATTCTTGGTAATGGTAGGTTATTTGATATCGATGCTTTTAAGATTAAAAATAAATCTATATTTGGTTTTCAATTTCATCCTGAGGTCGAATGTGCTTCAATTTCTAGATGGTATAAGTCAAATAATGAACCACTCTCTAATTCTAAAAATAGTCTTTCTAAAATCTTAAAGCAACACGCTCAATGTAAAAATTCTAATTATCTTTGGCTGAAAAAAACGTTATTAAAAGTTTCTTCTTAGGATGAATATTAATTTTATTATAGATGATGAGTATTTAAATCATGATACAGGCCCAACACACCCTGAAAATATTGAAAGATATGAAGTTGTTAAATTACTTTTAAATAATCATTATGCTAATCACAATTTTATTAAACCCAGAGAAGCTAGTGTTGATGAAATTTGTCTAGTTCATGATAGAAAATACGTTAATAATGTTATTAATTCCATTCCTTCTGATGATTTTTTTTACTTTGATCCTGATACAGTAGGCTGCCCACATAGTTTAAAAAGTTATTTATACGCTGTAGGGGGTTCTATTAAAGCCTTTGAAGATATTGTTTTAAAAAATTATTTAAAAAAAAATATTACTTATTTTTGTGGGCACAGACCTCCTGGTCATCATGCGGAAGTAGGTAAAGCTATGGGTTTTGGTGTTTTTAATAATGTTGCCATTTCTGCAGCGAATGCCTTAAAGCATCCTGATGTTAACAAAATTCTTATAGTTGATTTTGACGTTCATCATGGTAATGGAACCCAACATTTTTTCGAAAATAATCCTGATGTATTTTATGCGTCCTGTCATCAATTTCCTTTCTATCCTGGTTCAGGTGACTTAAATGAGAGGGGTTGCGGCAATATATTTAACTGTCCGTTAGATGCTGACACGTCATCGAGTGTCTTTA
>CAYZPP010000108.1:0-4324 GCA_964480315.1 uncultured Alphaproteobacteria bacterium
ATATTATAGTATAAAACTAAATCACTTTGTTTAGGAGAAATAAAAAAAATATCATGTTTATATAAATCAAGAATTTTATTATAGTTATTAGTAAAATATGTAAAGTCTTTACTAATTAAAATAAATTTTGCATTAGGATATTTTTTTTTAAAAAAAGAAAAATAGGATAGCATTTCATTCGGCATATAAATTTGATTTATTGAACCAAAATAACCAATTACAATTTGGTTGTCAGTAAAATTTAACTTTTTTTTAAAGTCGACTAAATGACTATTATTAACAATATTAAATTTGCTATAATCTGCACAACAAGGAATAATGTAAGTATTATTACTATTTATAACATTAGTATTAGTTAAGTGATTTTTAATATTTTCAGTTAAAACAATAGTAAAATCACTTTTTTTAAAAAAAACTAATTCTAATTTTTTAAAAAAAGAATAGATAATTTTAAAAAATAATTTATTAGTGTTCCAGGAACCATTATCAATTCTTTCATCTGCCCATAAGCCTCTGCAATCAAAAATAAATTTTTTATTAAGTAGATATTTGCATAGTAAACCACTAAGTGCTGGTAGGTGTCCTCTACAATGTATTGCATCAACTTTATAAAAAATTGATATATATAAAGGATAAAATATCAATTTAAAAAAATCTATAACTTTGATTAGAAAAAAAGATTTTTTAGTAAATTTGAGTTTAGTCCAATTAATATTTAGCTCATTTAAGTGTTCATCTAAATAATTTTTAATATTTATTTTTTCAAATGATAAAACATGAACAGTATTTTTTAGGTTAATTATCTTTATATATGGAATTATTTGGGAGTGACCTAATTGATCATTCAGTCCATCATAAGAAACATATAAAATTTTAAATTTAATTTTTTTTACCTCTAACAACAGCTGATGAATAATTTAAATATTTAATTTTTCCAGAAAAAGTTATTGTGAAATTATTATTTTTTACTAGTTTTGTAATTTTTGATATTTTTTGTGGCATATCATAATAAGGCGTTAACATATCAATAGTGTCTAAAAGGACTAATTCTTCTAATAGTTTTTTATCAATATCTTCAGGCATAGTTTTTGCAATATCAGCAATAGGGATGAAACGATTTAAAAAACCTAAATGTATTTTTTGTAAAAAAAAATTAATTCTTATAAAATACTTGATGTACTTATTAAAAAATGAATAAAGTGTATCGAATTTCATTCTTTTAGTAATTGGTCTTAAAATATATTTAGATGAAATTAATGTCCAAAATCCATTGTAAGGATAAAAGTCTAAAAATAGTAATCCATTTTGAGCAGTCTGTTGACATAGACATTTGACAGATTTAGAAATATTTGGAGTATGTTGAAGTACACCAAAGCATATCACAATATCAAATTGGCTTATATCAAAAGGTAAATCATAAATAGAAGCCTTAAAAAGAAATAGTCTTGTATCTATATATTGCTTATTATTTTCTAAATTTGCTTTAACAGCATCAGATGAATCTATTGAATAAACAACACCCTCTGTATGATTAAGAATAATATTGGTAAATCTCCCTGCTCCTGACCCTATTTCGAGTATTTTTTTATTTTTAAAATCTTCTTTTTTCAAACCTGTTTCATTAAAAAAGCGTTCAAAAGATTGTGAGAATTTTTCTGGTGTATCAATTTGAGTTTTTCTAAATTTATTCCACTGGAGACCAAAACTATTAGTATAATCAGTATCCTCAAGATAGTAGTGAATATGATTTTCTATTTTTATTGGTTTTTTTTTAAATTTGATATCCATTTTTAATCAATATTATTTTCATTAAAATCATACCATTGTTGAAAAATAATTATATCCCAAAGTAAATACTGATTGTTTTGATTTCCATATCTAAATTTATCTAATTGATTTTTAACAAGTACAGAATTTAGGACACCCTGCTCTTTTATTTTATTATCATTAAGTAGGTTTTCAATCCAATGAATTTCATCATTTAATATTGTATGAAGCGGAACGACAAAACCTTGCTTAGGTCTATCAAATAATTTTTTAGGAATATATTTTTCTAGAAGTTTTTTTAATATCACTTTACTTTGAGATCCTTTAATTTTGTAGTTAGTAGGAAGTTGCCTGCTAAATTTATAAACTTCAGTATCAAGAAAAGGTAATCTTGTTTCTAAACCTACGCTCATAGCTGCCCTGTCAGTTTTTACTAATAAATCATTAGGTAAATAGCTATCAACATCTTCCAGCATTAAATTTTCAATGTTAGTATTTGAAGAGTTTTCAAAATAAAAATCTTTTTTGTCATATAAATTATTATTAAATAAAATATCATTTTTAGAATTAAGTGGAAAATGTTCAGAAAGTTTTTTAGCTAATTCTATTGGACCATCAGAATCCAAAGAATTTACTAAATTTTGTATTTTTGTGTTTAAATATAAAGTTTTAGAAAATTTTGGATAGAGCTTTAAAAGAAAACCAACTAGGCTAATACTGTAAGGTGTTCCCAAATTAATAGTTTTTAGAATTAATAATCTGATTTTTTTAGGAATATGTTTAAATACTGACCAAATAGCAGGAACACGCATATACCTTTCATAGCCACCAAATAATTCATCGCCACCATCACCAGTTAAGGCAACAGATACAAAATTTTTAGCAAAGTTAGATAATAGTATTGTGGGAATTTGAGATGAATCTGAGAAAGGTTCACCATAAATATTTGGTATATTTTTAATTATCTCTTTTGTTTCATTGCTTGATAAAAATTTTTCATGGTGATCAGACTTAATATAATTAGCTATATCTTTAGCATATTTTGCTTCACTAAAATTGTCACTTTTGAAGCCAATTGATATTGTTGTTAACTTTTTATTATTAATTTTAGAAGCGATTGCACTAATTAAACTACTGTCAATACCACCTGATAAGAAGCAACCAATAGGAACATCAGAAATTAGTTGATCTTCTACAGCATTAGTTAGGATAGTATCTAATTTATCAGTAGATTTATCGAGGCTATCTTGTGACTTATTAATTTCATAAGGATGTCTTGAATTAAAATATTTAGATTTTGATACTTTATCTATTTTAATACTGGAAAAATCTAATTTTATTTCAATAATTTCAGACGGCATGATTTTATGAACGTCACTCCAGATTGTTAGAGGGCCAGGAATACAATTATCTTTAAAAAAATGTTTTAACGCAAGATTATTAATACGTCTTTTCTTAAATTTAAATGAATTAATATCACTTGAAAAAAATAAGTTATTATCAGATATAGAATAATATAAAGGTTTTTCTCCAAACCTATCATTAATTAAATATAATTTTTTTTCTAAGTCATTATAATATGCGAATGAATACATACCTTTTATCCGTGATAAAATTTTAGTACCAAATAACTCTAACGCCTCAAGTAAGACCTCTGTATCAGAGTAGCCCACCCAAGAATTCTCAGTTTGAGCATTTACAAGTTGAGAAATCTCATTCTTGTTGTAAATTTCACCATTAAAAACAATAGATGAATTTTTGGAATGTGAAAACATAGGCTGATTGCCACTAATACTTAAATCGATTATTGATAGCCGCGCAAATAAAAGGACAAAGTGATTATTAATAACTTCATAATGATTATTATCAGGTCCTCTTTTATCAATACAGCTAAAAAGTTCGGCTCTACTTTTAGAATTATCTAAATTAGGTAAATTAAAAAAACCTGTAAAACCACACATTATAAAGGTTTCTTAGCAGGAAATATAAATGTTGTAAAATATAAACTTAGATAGAGTGAAATAGAAACTAGGACTTTAATGTAGCTATCTAAGTTAATAAGATAATAAATGGTTAACAAGTTAAAGATAAAAAATGAAAAAAAAATTAAATATCCAACTTTCCAACTACTAAACATATAGTGAATATGGGATTGATCACCTTTAAAAATAGGTTTATTTCTTATTATTCTATAAAAAGTAACCCTAATTCCATCCAATAAAAGAAAAGAAAATAAACAAAAAATATCAAATGAATTGATAAAATTTGAAGAATAGTAAGAACTAATTAAAAGGTAAGTAATAATTGAAATAACAAGCACACCAGAATTACCAAGGAAAGTAATATTAAAAAGATTTAATAGTAAGAAGATCGTCAGAGAAAATAATAAATAATTTTCATAATAACTAATATTATCAGACTTTAAAAAAAATATTATGAATATAAATATAAATAATAAATAACTAACTAGTAACCCATTTTGACCATCAGACATGTTGGACATGTGCATAAAACCCAAAAGAATGAAAATTGAAAGAAAAAAATTAAGATAAATATT
>CAYZPP010000109.1:0-4323 GCA_964480315.1 uncultured Alphaproteobacteria bacterium
GTACAATCTCTTTCTATGGAAGCTAGAATGACTATCTGCAATATGAGTATTGAGGCTGGAGCACGAGCTGGATTAATATCGCCAGATCAAACTACATTTGATTATTTAAAAGGAAGACCTTATGCCCCAACAGAAGAACATTGGGCAAAAGCCTTGGACTATTGGACTAATTTACCAAGTGATACAGACGCTCATTACGATAAAGAACTTGTCATTAATAGTTTAGAAATAGATCCGATGGTAACTTGGGGAACTAGTCCGGAAGATGTTGTGTCTGTTCAGGGCATAGTCCCAGACCCTTCAAGTGCAAAAACAGAAAATAAAAAAAAAAGCATAGAAAGGTCTCTAGAGTATATGGGCCTTAAATCGGGAACAAAAATAACAGATATTAAGTTAGATAAAATTTTTATCGGATCTTGTACTAATGGAAGAATAGAAGATTTAAGAAATGTTGCCGCAATTGTAAAAAATAAAAAACTCGCTGATCATGTTGAAGGTATGATTGTGCCAGGATCTGGTTTAGTAAAAAAACAGGCAGAAGAAGAAGGTCTAGACATTATTTTAAAAGAAGCTGGTTTTGATTGGAGAGAAGCTGGATGCTCAATGTGTTTAGGAATGAATCCTGATCAGTTAAAACCTGAAGAGCGATGTGCTTCAACGTCGAATAGAAATTTTGAAGGACGTCAAGGTAGAGGCGGACGAACTCATTTAATGAGTCCTGAGCTCGCTGCTGCTTCTGCTATTAAAGGAAGTATTGCAGATATAAGAGAATTTAAATAAATATGGATAAATTTATTACACTAAAAGGAGTCGCTGCTCCACTGCCTATAGTCAATATTGATACTGATATGATTATCCCAAAACAATTTTTAAAAACAATTAAGCGAACAGGTCTTGGTATAAGTTTATTTTATGAAATGAGATACGATCATCAAGGGCAGGCAATAAAAAGCTTTATTTTAAATACAGATCCTTTCAATCATTCAAAAATACTAGTAGCTGGAGATAACTTTGGATGTGGGTCTAGTCGAGAGCATGCCCCGTGGTCATTAAAAGATTTTGGTATTAGTTGTATTATTTCAACTAGTTTTGCAGATATTTTTTATAATAACTGTTTTCAGAATGGCATCTTACCAATCGTTGTGTCACCTGAAAATTCAAAAAAATTAATGAGCTTAGCTAGTAATCAGAAAGAATTTGAAATTGATCTCCCTTCTCAGAAAATTATTGTAGATAGAGAGACGATTAATTTTGAAATAGAAGAATATAGAAAAAAAAGATTACTAGAAGGGTTGGATGATATTAGTATGACTATGAATTATGAGCAAAGTATTACAGATTATGAGTATATCCAAAAAAAAAATAAGCCTTGGCTTTTTAAGGATATAAAATGAGTATGAAAAATATATTAATTTTACCTGGTGATGGTATTGGTGTTGAAGTTGCAGATCAAACTATCAGGGTTATTGATCATCTAAATTCTAAAAATAATTTAAATATTGAATATGAAAAAGAATTAGTCGGTGGAGCATCCTATGATGTCAATGGAGAGCCCCTCACCTCAGCTGTTTTAGAAAAAGCCAAACAAGCTGATGCCGTTTTATTAGGTGCCGTTGGGGGCTCTAAGTGGGACAATGTAGAAAGAAATAAGAGACCTGAAGCTGGCTTACTTGGCCTAAGAAAAGAATTAGAGTTATTTGCAAACTTGAGACCTGCAATAGTTTTCGATGCCCTATTATCCGCATCTTCTTTAAAAGAAGAGATTGTTAAAGGGTTAGACATTGTCATTGTCCGCGAATTGACGGGTGGTGTTTATTTTGGCCAGCCAAGAGGTATAGAAGAATACGAGCCTGGAAAACAAAAAGCAGTTGATACACAGATCTATTTTGATTATGAAATTGATCGCATCGCTCGTGTTGCTTTTGAGCTTGCAAGAAAAAGAAAAAATAAAGTTACTTCTGTCGAAAAAGCGAATGTTATGGAAACAGGAGTATTGTGGAGACAAATTGTAAAAAAAACACATCAAGACTACAGCGATATAACTCTAGATAATATGCTTGCTGATAATTGTGCAATGCAATTAGTTCGAAACCCTAAACAGTTTGATGTACTGGTAACAGATAATCTTTTTGGTGATTTGTTAAGTGATTGTGCTGCTATGCTAACAGGCTCACTAGGAATGCTACCTTCAGCCTCTCTTGGTGCGGAGATAAACGGAAAGAGAAATGGTCTTTTTGAACCTGTTCACGGTAGTGCCCCAGATATCGCTGGACAAAATAAATCTAACCCTATTGCAACAATTTTAAGTTTTGCAATGATGTTAAGGTATAACTTAGACCAACAAGAGGTAGCTCAAAAATTAGAAGATGTTATCCAGATTGTTTTGAATGAAGGGTTTAGAACTGCTGATCTTTATAGTCATGAATCTCAAACTTTAGTTTCTTGCTCTAAAATGGGAGATCTCATTATAGAGAGACTTTAATTATGACTTCTAAAAAACCTAAAATTGCAATCGTCGGTGCCACAGGAAATGTGGGTAGAGAAGTTTTAGATATAATTGATGATAGAGAAATTCAATATTCAGATTTAATTGCATTAGCTTCTAAAAAATCTGAAGGGATGGAAATAAATTATGGAGAAGATAAATCTATTACTGTAAAAAATTTAAATGACTATGATTTTAAAGGAACTGATATTGCTATTTTCTCTGCAGGTGCAAGTGTTTCAAGTGAATACGCCTCAATTGCTGCTAAACAAGGATGTATTGTAATTGATAACACTTCACACTTCAGAACTGATCCAGATGTTCCTCTAGTTGTTTCAGAAGTAAATCCTCAAGATATAAAAAATTTTAGAAAAAAAAATATAATAGCTAATCCCAATTGTTCCACTATGGGCATGTTAGTTGCAATTAAGCCATTGCATGATCAATTTAAAGTAAAAAGACTAGTTGTTTCTACCTATCAATCTGTTTCAGGGGCTGGAAAAGAAGGGGAAGATGAGTTAGACAATCAAACAAGAAATCTGATTAATAATAAGCCAATTACAAAACAGAAATTTACAAAACAAATAGCATTTAATCTTATTCCCCATATTGATGTATTTCTTGAAGATGGCCAAACAAAAGAAGAATGGAAAATGTATCAGGAAACAAAAAAAATATTAGATGAAAGCATTGAATTAACAGCAACTTGTGTCAGAGTTCCAGTTTTTGTTTCTCATTCTATAGCAGTTAATGTTGAATTTGAAAAACCATATGAAGAAGCTCATGTTAGAGAAATCTTTAAAAATGCCCCAGGTTTAAAGGCAGTAGATTTTAGAGTTGATGAAGGTTATGTAACACCAGTTGAAGTTGCTGGCTTAGATCCCGTTTATGTTAGTAGGATTAGAAGAGATAAAACAATTGCTAATGGTTTAAATTTTTGGTGTGTTTCAGATAATTTAAGAAAAGGTGCAGCTTTAAATACTGTTCAGATTGCAGAAATATTAATTAAAGACCATTTAAGCTCTTAGCTTTAAACTTAAAAATATTACTTCTATTCAATACATCATCAGTCATAATTTTATTACCCTTAATATTTCTAATAATTTCAAACATTTGATTGGTTGTGTTCTCTAGAGTTTTTTTTAAATCTAGATTACTAAATATATAGTGAGTGAATAAAGCAGTGGAAATATCACCTGCCCCGTCAATTCTTTTTTTAAATTTAATATTTGGTGTTTCAATATAAAAGCAATTTTTATTTGATATAATCAAATTGATTAAATTTTTATTAGGACTAATAATGCTCCTAATAAATAATATCTTATTATTTTTTGTGCAGTAATTTTTAGCATCTTTAGCAATGTCGTTTATTTTATAATCTTTATAATTCTTATTTTCCAAAGTTGACCACTCAAAAAAATTTAATGAAACATGAGATGCTTGTTTGATAATTTTAGGTAAAAATTTAATTACATCTTCACTTATATAAATTCCAGTATCTACGTCTCCTATAACCGGGTCCACGATAACTTTTTTCTGTCCCGTAATAACTTTAAGAACAGAATTTCCAATTTTCCTGTTAGGAATATATCCTACTAAAAAAATATCTTTTTGATTAAGTTTGTAAGATTTTTGAAAAGCTCGAAAAAATAATTCAGGTGTAGTAGTTTTAATGGGTATTTCAATAAAATCCTTATTTCCCTTATGAGAGGATAATATAATTGTTGGTATTTGAAGTACCTGATAGCTTAAATTGCCTAAAATAAGAGAAGCCGCCTGATTACCAACTAAATCATTAAGTACATTTGACTGAATTGTAATAATTTTTTTCATAATCT
>CAYZPP010000110.1:0-4319 GCA_964480315.1 uncultured Alphaproteobacteria bacterium
ACAGCTAGAAATTCCAAAACAAGTCTTGATATTCATGAGTTAGTCATTATTTATATTACATAATGAATAAAACAATAAATAAAATTTTTTCTTTAGATGGGCCTTGGGGTCAAGCACCCGGTGGTGGTTCTAATAATTCAGGTGGATATAAAAATCCAGAGTCTATTGACGATCTACTTAAAGATTTAAAAAATAAATATAATTTTAAAATACCTTTTAAAGGTGGCGTGAAAGGTTTCTCTTTTCTCATTCTTATAGCAATAATTTTATGGCTACTAACTGGTTTCTACAGGGTTGAACCTGATGAGCAAGGAGTAGAGCTTTTATTTGGAAAATGGAATGAAAGTACAACAGCTCCTGGGCTCCATTACTTTTTTCCAACACCAATAGGGAAAGTATTGACTCCAAAAGTTGAAGCAATTAGAAAAATTAATGTCGGATTTAGAAGTAATGGCGAACTTACAAGGGATGTATTAGAAGAAAGTTTAATGCTGACATCAGATCAAAATATATCAGACTTAGATTACACAGTTTTATTTAGAGTAAAAGATGCAGGTCAATTTTTATTTAATCTAAGAGATCCTGAAGAGACAGTTAAAGTAATCTCTGAAAGTGTTCTTCGCGAAGTTGTTGGTAAAACAAGACTCGAAGATTTATTGACTGTATCAAGACAATCAGTCGAGAGGGAATCTAGAACTTTATTACAAGACTTACTTGATGAATACCAAGCTGGTATTTTAATACAATCAATTCAACTACAAGATGTTAACCCACCTCGTGAAGTAATCGAAGCTTTTGATGATGTTCAAAAAGCAAGACAAGACAAGGAAAAAACAGTTAACCAGGCAGAAGCTTATAGTAATACAATCGTCCCAGAAGCAAGAGGTAAGGCTGAAAAAATTCTACAAGAGGCTGAAGGTTATAAAAATAAATTAATTAAACAGGCTGAAGGTGAAGCAAGTAGATTTCTTCAAGTTCTTGAGACTTACCAGTCAGCAAAATCCACAACTAAAAAAAGGATATATTTAGAGACTATGAGAGATGTGTTTTCAAATTCAAATAAAGTTATGATTGATAATGATTCAGGTAATGGGGTTGTGCCTTATTTACCTTTAAATGAATTAACAAAAAATAAGAATAGTGGGTCACAAAATGAAAACTAGAAATATAATTATTCTAGCAATATTGGCATTCGCAATAATGCTAACAAGTGGATTCTTTTTTGTTGTTGACCAAACTAAGCAGGTTATTGTTCTGCAATTTGGTGAACCTAAAGCAGTTCATCAAACACCTGGATTAAAATTTAAAATACCTTTCATTCAAAATGTTGTTTATTATGATAGCAGGGTCTTAAACTTAGATCCGGCTCAAGAGGAAGTCATTTTAAGAGATCAAAAAAGAGTAGTGGTTGATACGATTGTTCGTTATGAAATTAAAGACCCATTAAAATTTTTCCAAACTACTAGAACTGAATTAGCTCTTATAGATCGTTTAGGCAGAATAATTAACTCTTCCGTTAGGGGTGTTATATCCCAATACTATTTGATTGACTTATTATCTGAAACTAGAAATAAAATTATGGCTGAAATTTTAGAAAATGTAAAAGAAGATGAGAAAAATTTTGGCATTGAAATTGTTGATTTAAGACTTAAGAGAACTGAACTGACAAATGAGGTTCAAAGTAATGTTTTCGATAGAATGAGAACAGAACGTGAAAGAGAAGCGAATCTGTTGAGAGCAGAAGGTCAGGAAATATCTCAAAAAATTAAAGCTACAGCTGATAGGCAAAAAATTGAAATTGTAGCAGAGGCTGATAAGCAATCTAATATACTTAGAGGTTTTGGCGAAGCCGCCAGAAATAAAATTCTAAATGATGCTTTTGCTAAAGACCCAGATTTCTTTGAATTCATTAGGTCAATGGAAGCTTACTCAGATACTTTTAAAGACGGAACAACCACTATGGTAATTTCTCCTGATAGTGATTTCTTCGAATTTTTTGAAAATTCTGACGGCTTTAAGGAGTAGAAGTATCCTTACCTGCATTTATTTAAATTTAAATAAATAAATCTCATAGCTAAATCAAAAATGTTAAAAAATCTTTTCCTACCCATTTTTATATTTTTTATATCTGTTCAGACTAGTTTTGCTAATTTTGAAACAGGTTATGCTGATTTAGTTGAAAATCTTTTACCTTCCGTTGTAAGTATTGTAACGACGCAAGCTGTCGAAAAACAAACCAATAATATCCCTAAATTACCAGAAGACCATCCCTATAACGATATGTTCAAAGATTTTTTTGAAAATCAAATGCCTCAAAGAGAAAATATGACTGCTCTTGGGTCAGGTTTTGTCATTAGTAATGAAGGTTATATTGTAACTAATCATCATGTGATTGAAAAAGCTGATAAGATCCAAGTTGTATTCAGTAATGCAGAAAATGAAATTGAAGCTACTTTAGTAGGTAGTGATCCTAAAACAGATATTGCTGTTTTAAAAATAGACCCTAAAAGTTTAAATGCGGAAGCACTGTTGTGGGGAGATTCAAATATATCTAGAGTTGGAGATATTGTTTTGGCTATTGGTAATCCTCTTGGTTTAGGAGGAACAGTTACCTCTGGAATAATCTCCTCTATCAATAGAGATATTGGAGGAGGGCCTTACGTTGATTTTATACAGACTGATGCTCCTATAAATAGAGGAAATTCAGGAGGACCTTTATTCAGTCTAAATGGAAGAGTCATTGGAATCAATTCAATGATTATTTCGCAAACTGGAGGTAGTGTAGGATTAGGTTTTTCAATACCTTCATCTACAGCCAAACTTATTGTTGATGATTTAATTTCTTTTGGCCAAGCTAAAAGAGGTTGGCTCGGTGTTCAAATTCAAGATTTATCTTTAGAATTTTCTGAAAGTTTAAGTTTTGAGGGTACTGAAGGGGCTTTTGTTGCCTCTGTTGATCCTCTTAGTCCAGCTGGTAAAGCTGGAATATTGGCCGGAGATATTATAGTTGAATTTGATTCAAAAAATATCAAATCGTTTAAAGACTTACCCAAAGTTGTTGCCGAGACTGCAATTGGTAAAAAGGTTAAAGTTAAGCTTTGGAGAAATAAAAAATATATTGAAATTATTGTTCTAATTGATGAATTAAATGAAAAAGGTATGATTGCTCAAGTTGCCGGTTCGGTAATTACCGAGTTAGACATAACTGTTATTGATCTAGATGATAATAAAATTAAAGAGCTAGGTATATCTAATATTAATTCAGGTATAATTGTAAAATCTGTAGGACCTAAAAATTCAAATCTGATACAAGATGATATAATTATTCAGGTGAGCAGTGAAAAGGTGTCAAACGTAATAGATTTTAAAAATATTATTAAAGAAAATCAGCGTCTCAAAAGAGACAAAATTTTATTAAGAGTTATTAGAAGTGGTAATGAGTTTTGGCTCATCAACCCATTTGTAGTTGAATAAAACTATATTTGTTGTTGGGCCTACTTGTTCCGGTAAAAATGATTTTGCCTATCAATTATCTAAAAACTTTAAAATAGAAATTATTAATTCTGATAGTATTCAAGTTTATAAAGATCTGAAAATTCTTTCAAATCGTCCTAATAAAATAGAAGAAAAAATCGCCCCTCATCATTTATATGGATACATTCAAAATAAAGTTTTTTCTGTTCAAAAATGGCTAGAAGATGTCAAAATAATTTTACCTCAAATTAGAGCAAGAGGAAACATACCCGTATTTGTTGGTGGAACAGGCTTATACGTTCAGTCTCTTATAGAGGGTATTTCTGAAATACCGGTTACTCAGAAAAAATTTAAAGATGAAGCGGAACAAATGTTATTATCAGAAGGCGCTGACTATTGTATTGAATTTTTGAATAAGTTTTATAAAGAAGGAATTTTTCCAAAAGATCGCCAAAGGTTAGTAAATAGAGTTGCTTTCTGTTTAGAATTTAATTTAGTAATGGAAAGTTTTTATGGGAATAGGAATTCGATCACTCCAAATTCTTTAGTTATTCAAGTCTTTAAACCCAAAAAAGAATTATATGATTTTGCAGAAAAAAGATTTGATCAAATGGTAGATAATGGTGCAGTTGAAGAAGCAAGAGATGTGGCTCAATATAAAGATATATCAAAAACTTTATTAAAAGCACACGGATTACCGGAGTTAATCCAATATACAAAAAGTAAAATATCCTTAGAGGACGCTATTTTTGACGGAAAACATAATACCAAACGCTACATTAAGAGACAGTTTACATGGTGGAATAATCAAACATTCTCACCTTTAAATATTAGAACTTATTACA
>CAYZPP010000111.1:0-4309 GCA_964480315.1 uncultured Alphaproteobacteria bacterium
CAAAATTTTCAGTTATTAGATTTGGAAATATTTTATTTTCAAGAGGATCTGTTATTTTTAAGTTTATAGAGCAGATAAAGTCTAGGCAAAAAATTACAGTTACGAGTGTATCGGTGAGTAGATTTTTCATATCTATTAATAATGCTGTAAAAAGGATATCTGAATCATTAATGTTAATGGACGGAGGTGAAATTTTCATTGTAATGAAAATGAAATCTTTCAAAATTATTGATTTAGCAAAAGCGATTAGGTCAATATATAAAAAAAATAATCCAATTAAAGTAACTGGCTTGAGAGAAGGAGAAAAGATGTATGAAAAATTAGTGTCTTCAAAAGAAAATGTACAAAAACTTAAACAGACTAAAAATTTAGGAGTAATTTCAACAAATAATAGAAAAAATGACACCAATACTACAGAGGGTATTGACTCAAGATTTTCGCAGCATTTAAATAAAGTAGAAATTATAAAAATTTTACATAATGAAAATATTCTCAAAAAATAATTTTGAATATATGAATTCTCTTTACAAACATAAACAAAACATTAGGCAGACAATCTTCTCCTGAAGAAATAGAATTTCTAAATCAATCCAACTTATCTTGGAAAAATTGTTCATTATGTGAACAAGCTGAATAATATTCCTTTATCATTTACATGTGCAATTCTATAAAGCCTTCATAATTCAACGAATTAATTTAAATAATGACTTTTTATACAAAAATAGATCAATCAATTCATCCCAAAGCAAAAAATTATTTGAATAAAATAAAAAGTGTTAAATCAAACATTATTAATAAAAAAAACTCAACTATAATTAAAGACATTCAAAATTTGTACAAAAAATTTAATAAGCCAAATGAATTTGGTGGAACATGGGAATGGATAGATAAAAATACAAAAAATTGTATTCTGGATTGTCTTTATTTCAGGGTGGTTCTGGTCGTTATAGAGAATATTTATACCAAATAATAAAAAACTAAAAATTTAATTTTTAATAACTTTTAAGCTATGATTTTCAAGTTGTAGTATTTTATTACATATATCTTTTGTGTTATTTGAATGAGAAACTATAATTAATGTTTTCTCTTTAGAGATTTTACTGAATATATTCATTATATTCTTAGAATTATCATCATCTAATCCGGTAGTTGGTTCATCACAAACTAACACATCAAAATCTCTGTACAAACACCTTGCCAAGCCTATTCTTTGTATCTCTCCTCCAGATAAATTTCTTCCAAGGTCTCCAACTTTTGAATCTATCTTATCATCTAATGAATTAATTAGATTTTCTAGATTGGTTACCTTAATTATTTCATTAATTCTTTCATCATTTTCACTCTTCACTCCACCAAAAATAATATTCTCTTTAATGGTGTCATCAATTAAAAAAACTTTTTGAGGTAAAAGAGATATTTTTTTTTGCCAATTAGTTAAAATGCTATCTATTTCATAATTATCTATCATAATTTTACCTTCATCTGGCTTTTGTAGACCTAGAATTAAATCGATCAAAGTGCTTTTGCCAGAACCAGAATGTCCATTTATCAAGATAGTATCATTTCTTTTAATTTCAAAATTTAAATTTTTTAATTTTTTTGTTTTATTAATGTAGTTGAATGAAACATTTTCAAATTTAATGGAATTTTTAAAAGTAAAACTTTTATTATCAGTCTTTATATTTCTTTGTTTAAGGTTTTCATTTTTAATTTTGTTATCTTTTGATTTTTTATGAATATTATAAATTACCTCAACTGATTTTAGGTTGAAATTTATTTTAGTGATAAATACTGTAACCTTGACTATGGATGGCATTAATTTTACTAAAGATACAAAAAAGAAGGATAAACTAGGTAAATGAGCTATAATATTATTTTTGTCTACATCTAAAACTAGAATTGTTAAAAATATTATAGACACAGCAATTAATTCTAAAAATATTCTTGGTAGGACCGCTAGTACATTAAATTTTTTTATGTTTGTTATTTCTTTACTTAAAATTACTTTAAAGTATTTTTCTAAAAAATTTATTTTATGTTGAATGAAGTTTTCTTTAAATGAACCAATTTGATGATTAATTGTAAGTATTAATTTAGATCGAAGATCTACATTCTCAGAGCCTATCTTTTTGAGGACATCTTTTGTAAAAAAATAATATACAAAAGATGGAATTATTAGAATTAAAAAAGTAAATAAAGTTATTTTAAAATTAAATATAAAATTCATGGTTATAATAAAAAAAATTAAAATAAGCTCGTTAAAAAGCATAGTCATATCACGCAATGCACTATTTGTATTCTGACTTTCAGCTGTTATATTTCTAATGATATCAGAAGAGTTTTCTTTAATAATTTCCTTATATTCCAAAGCATTATAATATTTGTTTGTTCTATTTATTATGCCTTCTCTGGTATTTCCTCTTAACATTATAGTTATGTAATTAAAAAAAAATAAAAGTACATTTTTTAATATAAAAATAATTAAAATTATTAATGCAAAAAATTCTAACAGTTTTCCTGCAAAAAAATTTTTATAAATATTATTTATAAAATGAGGCAGTTCACTCAAAACTTCATTAGGTTGGTTAAAGGCATACAAAAAGGCAGGTACCATGCTAATACCCAATAATTCTAAAATCCCGGATAATAAGGTTAATACTAAAATTATAGTTAAATAACCTTTTTCTTTATTATTTAGTATATTTTTGAATTGATAATATATTTTCATCGAAAGTGTATTAAATTATAGTATTAATAATTTCAATGAAACTAAAAAAAAAAATTAACAATAAAGATATATTTTGTCTAATACCAGCTAGGGCAGGATCAAAAAGAGTACCTAATAAAAACATTAAAAAACTTAATAATTTGGAACTTTTCGTCCATACTATTAAATTTGCCAAAAGTTTTTCATTTCTTGAAATATGTTTTAGTACAGACAGTAAAAAATATAAAAAAATTGCAGAGAAATATATAAAAGTAGATCAATTAAGACCCAAAAAACTTTCCTTAGATAATGTGAAAACTTATGATGTATTTAAATATGAATTAAATAGAGTGGAAAAAAAACTTAATAAGAAATTTAAATATCTTTTGTTACTACAACCAACTGTGCCTTTCAGAAAAAAAAATCATCTTATTAGAGCTTTTAAGTATATAAAAAGTAAATTAGTTGACTCGATAGTTACAATTAACCCTGTAGGAGGAGTGCATCCATATAGAATGAAGATCATTAAAAATGGATTGACAAAAAATTTTTCAAAAGAAAAAAAAGAAAATATGATTCCTATTCAAAAGCTTCCTAAAGTTTACATAAGATCAGGTTCTATTTATATGATAAAAAGAGAAGCTTTTTTTAAGTATAAAAATCTTTTAGGAAAAAATGTTAAACCTATAATAGTTGAAAATAAATTTGCAATTAACATTGATGAAGTAAAAGATTTAGAAGAAGCAAAAAAATATTTTTGAGACCCTACCAATATTTAGGCATTAAAATTTTAGTAGGAATAAATGAAAATATTTTTTGATCAAGGTTAATTTTCTTTTTAAATTTTAAATAAGATTTAATCTTTTTTAGTTGTGAAAGTGTACTTATTCCAATGACTATTTTGTTAACCCATTTTTGCTGCAAGACATAATTGAATAATATTTCTTCTAAATTAGAGTCATATTTAATTTTTAATAAGTTTAATTCATCAGTTAATTTTTGTTTATTTTTAAACCAATTAGGCAGAGATTGGATTCTATTAGGAAGTATACCTCTTAAAAAAATGCTTCTCACATGTATTTCCAGCGATTTGTTTTGAGATTTAATTTTATTAAAATTAACATCATTCCATCTATAGTCGATTATATTAAATGGTATCTGAATTATATCTAGTTTTTTGAATTTTAAGCATTTATATAATTCACTTGGTTTATAGACTGAAACGCCAATTTTATTGAAAGATTTACCCTTCATTTTAACAAACATGTTGGGTAAAAAAAATTTTTTTTTTACAAATTCTTTATAATCATGAAACATTAGGCATTCTATTTTATTTACTTTTAAATTAATTTTTGATGTCTCGAGAATCTCATGTATTTTTTTTTGATTTATATATTTTAAATTTGATATTTTAGTAATAAATTTGAAATTTTTTGAATTGTATTTTCCTAATTTTTTTTCAGAGTTACCATAAGATTGAGCTGTATCTATTAGTTTAATTCCATATTTACTACTTAACTTTAATATTGATAGTATTTCATTATTATTAATTTTTTTATATTTATAATCATATTTAATACCAAAATTTGCACTACCTAATAT
>CAYZPP010000112.1:0-4254 GCA_964480315.1 uncultured Alphaproteobacteria bacterium
TTTTAGTCAATAAAAGTGGAGTGAGAGCAGAAATTATTACTTCAGGTAGAATTGAAATAAATGATAAATTAATTATTCTTGATTAAAATTTTTATCTTTTTTTAAAAAATCGAATATTTTAAAAATTCTTTTAGTTTTACCAGGGGTCACTAAAGACAAAGGGTTTATGGTGACGGACGTTTCTGCATTTACTTTTTTTACTGAAAAATTAGCACCCAATAAACTCTCATTCTTTTTATTAGTTAATATCTTATTCAATAAGGGTATGTCATCGACATATTTATCAAATAGATATAGTGGGCCATAAAAACCATCAATATTTGTTATTTTATTTTTTGCATCATAAATGCCTGCAAAAGTAAAACCAACGAGCCCCCCCTCAATAAAAGCATCATTAATATAAATAAGATTATCTTTTTTTTTCATAGGAACTTCCATTCGACTAAAACTATTTTGTGAATTTTCTACTATTGAAACTAAATCAAAAAATCTTGTTGACTTAATTAAGGTTTCAAATTTTGTTTTTTTCTTAATTTCAAAATTATTTACTGTTAAAATTAATTCATAATCATCATGAGAATTATACTTACCTTTAATAAATAAATTTCCTCCGACAATATCCTTAGTAATATTTCTAGCCGCTAATACTTCACCTGCGTTATTTGAGTATCCTACTAAGTTAAGTTTTCCATCATTAGGAGATATAGAAAATGATATATTGCTCTCTTCATCCTCAATAGAAAATTTCTCAAACTTACCTTGATAAACAATACTAATTTTAACTTTATTTAGATTATAATTATTTGATATTTTTAAATTATCAATTTTCCAATTTATGATAACTTTTTTATTTTTAGTTTTCCTGCCTTTGGGAATCATTAAAGATATTATTTTGTAATCTAAAGAATTAGATTGTAAATCAAAGATAGCTAATTCATTTTTAATTTCTAATGAACCACTAACATCGTTACTCTGATCTAATATATATTTGAATTTAATTAAATTAATTTTTTCATTTTTAGTCAGTAATTCAATTTCCAAATTATCATTTTTAAAACTAAATGGTTCAGCCACCCCTACTCTAATAAAAATTAATGTAAATATGAGTATATAGTTAATGCTTTTTAACATTTACCAAACTACTTTCTAAAAATTCAAATATATTGCCATCTAGAACACTTTCTGTATTTGACGATTGATAATTAGTTCTAAGATCTTTTATCATTCTGTAAGGATGCAGGACATATGATCTAATTTGATGACCCCATCCAATCTCTTTTTTGCCAGTTTGTAGCTCTGTTTTTTTTTCGTTTTTTTTACTCAATTCGTATTCGTAGATTTTTGATTTGAGCATCTTCATTGCAGTATCTTTATTTCTATGTTGAGATCTTTCTGCCTGACTTTGAACTACTATGTTTAATTTTGTATGAGTAATTCTTATTGCACTGTCTGTAGTATTTATGTGCTGCCCCCCTGCTCCAGAAGCTCTAAATGTATCAATTCTTAAATCTTTTAGATTTATTTCAATATCAATATTTTCATCAACTTCAGGATAAATCCAAATACTCGAAAAACTTGTGTGCCTCCTACTATTTGAATCAAATGGTGAAATTCTTACCAATCTATGTATTCCAGATTCATTTTTTAAGTAACCAAATGCTTTAAAACCTTTAATTAAATATGTGGATGATTTAATTCCTGCCTCTTCACCTTTCTGTCTATCTATTAATTCATAGCTATAGTTATTCTTATCGCAGAACTTTAAATACATTCTTTCCAGCATTTCTGCCCAATCCTGACTCTCCGTACCACCTGCACCAGCGTGTATCTCAATAAAAGCATTTGCGCTATCAGACTCTTCATTCAATAATGTCTGAATCTTCAAATTACTTATATTTTTCTTAAGTTTAATTAAATTACTCTTAATTTCATTCACATCATCATCACCGAGACTTTCATAGATTGTTTGGTACTCCATTAAATCAGAATAAGATTCTGCTATTGATGTAAAAGAATTACTAATATTATTTTTGTGCTTTAAATTAATTTGAAGTTGATTGGTTTTCTCTATTTCTTTCCATAGTAATGGGTCTTGGAGTTTTAAATTAATTTCGTTTATAGAAGTTTGAAGACCTTCATAGTCAAAGCCCCCCCCTTAAAAATTTAATATCTTCACTAATAGATTTTAATAAACTGCTAAATTCAAATTTATCCATTAATTAATTCCTTGAATATCATTTTTATCAATAATAGTTAATTGCTCTTGCGTAAAATAATCTTCGATTAAATTACTATTATATTTATTAAAGATGCTACCATCATTTATGTCAACATATTTTTTAATAACTCCTTGAGGAATATTAAATTCAGCCCGTAGATCCACTTTGTTAGAATTTAGATAACTTTTTATAAATTTTTTAAATACAGGTAAAGCAACAGAGGATCCTGTTTCTTTATAGCCTATTTTCTTTGGTTTGTCATAGCCAACATAAATACCAACAACCATTTCTGGAGTTAATCCAAAAAACCATAGATCTTTACTATCATTAGTAGTTCCAGTCTTACCTGCTATAGGATAATTTATCTCTTTTAAGGATTTACCAGTACCTCTAATTATTGCTCCTTCTAGTATATTCAATATTTGAAATGCAGTTAGTTCATCAAGAACCCTTTCTCTATTATTTTTGATTTCAGGCTTTCTATAGGATCTTGATTTATTGTCAAAAGAACAGTTAGAACAATTATAAAAAGATGAATTATCAATCGAGAAACCATCATCATTAACAATTTTTTTTATAATATTAGGTTTAACTTTATAGCCTCCATTAATAAATATTGAATAATTACTAACCAAGGTTATTAAATTTTGCTCGACTGACCCCAACAACAATGAATAGATTTCTTTATTGTCGCTTTCATAAAGACCTATTTTTTGAAAAAAGGAGTTGACTTGATTTAACCCAATATCAAGTCCAATTTTTAAAGTAACTAAATTATTAGATGTTTCTAGCGCCCTCCTGAAAGTAATTTCTCCATAAGACTTATTTGAGTAGTTTTTAGGAACCCAAATTGGCAAATTAACACCCTGAGATAGGGTTATCTGTGAATCAAGTATCATAGTATTTGGAAAAAATTTTTTTTTATTTAATGCTAATGCATAAATAAAAGGCTTTATAGATGATCCTGGCTGTCTAAAGGCTTGTGTTGCTCTGTTAAAATTACTTTCACTATAACTAGTTCCGCCAACCAAAGACAGTATATTCCCATTGAAAGGATTAATAACAACCATAGAGCCATTGATCACTATAGGCTGAACTAAATAATATTTATCGTTAATAAGAGAGAGATATATATATTCACCCTCATTTAAAAACTTAATTGGAGATATTTTTTTTGGCCCATATTTATTTATATTTAAATCTAGATTAATAATCTTATTATTCAAAAGAACTTTAATAAACTCCGGATTAATTTCTATAACTTTAGCTTCGATCCAATGTGAAAGATAATCTTTGTTAATTTCAGATAAAGGTTTTAAAAAACCACCCTCCCAATCTCGGTATTTTTTTTCAAGCAATGCAAGAGAATCAATTAGTGATTTCTCGCTTATTTTTTGAATAAAAGGGTCTATTGTTGATTGGGCATAAAAAGCCTGACTTTTATTATGATTAATTTTTTTAACTTCATTTATTATAAAATCAGTATCGTAGTCCTTTGAGTATTTTTTAATATCATGACTCGAAACAATAATTTTTTTATTTGAATAAAAATTAAAATTATCCAAAGTTATGAATTTATTTAAGTACATTTGATATAAAACATAATTTCTTCTTTCAAATGCTTTTTTATAGTTTTTATTTGGATCATAATTATTTGGACCTTTAGGCAAAGAGGCCAAATAAGCAAATTCATCTATAGTTAGATCATAAATTGATTTATTAAAATAATTACTTGAAGCTGTAGCAACTCCGTAAGATCTTCTTCCAAAATAAATTTCATTTAAATAGAGCTCCAATATGTACTCTTTTGAGTATTTATTTTCTATTCTAATCGAAAGTATAACTTCCTTAATTTTTCTAATGATTGTTTTTTCATTTGAAAGCAGAATATTTTTTACTAATTGCTGAGTAATAGTAGAGGCCCCCACATAACTATTAGATTCTTGAAATATGATATTTTTTATATTAACTATAGCTGCTCTAAGTATACCTCGGACATCATAACCCTGATGAGTGAAATAATTTTTATCTTCAG
>CAYZPP010000113.1:0-4231 GCA_964480315.1 uncultured Alphaproteobacteria bacterium
CCAATTGCTAAAATTCTCGGTTCCATATGTTTTTCAGTTTTGTTTACGCTGTTAAAGGAGCAGCCCATAAACACTGCTCCTAAAATTGATATTATTACACTTGTTTTCATTGTTTACAATTTTTCAAATTCCATTTCAACGGGTTGTTCTAACAATTTTGAAATGGGGCACTTTGAACCAATGAGTAAAAGTCTTTCTACCTTAGATGCTTCAAGTTGATTTTCAAATTGTATTCCCTTTACTATTTTTTTAATTCGCTTTCCTTCAATCAACTGTTCTTTCATTTTTACATCTACATTGATTCCTCCAACATTCCAACCTTTACTGTTGGCATACATTTTAATAGTAATAACGGTACAAGATGCTAAAGCCGAAAGTAAGTATTGAGCTGGATTGGGGAATTTGTCCGATCCGCCTACCGATTCAGGTTCATCAACTTTAACGGTATGTTTGGTAGTTGTTAATTCCACTAGATAGTTTTCAGCACCTAAAGCACCATGAACATGCAATGTGTCTTTCATAAAATTAGCTTTTTTTGTTTTCAGTGAAACTTAAGGCACCCGTTGGACAATTGCTAATTTGAGCTCTTAATTCTTCGGATGAAGCATTTTCAATTTTCACCCAGGGTCTTTCTTGTGGATTATATACTTGTGGCAAAGTTCTAACACATACTCCTGCATGTTTACATTTTGATTGATCCCAATGAACGGTAATTTCGTCATTTGTATACTGCTTTTTCATGATTATTAGATTTAAAGATTTACGACTCTATTTTAACTTAAGGATAGGCTTGTAGCTCTCTTTGTTGGCAAAAAATAAAAAGTGATTCATTGCCATTGAAACAAATGCTCCTGCAATGCCTGCAGGAGCCAAGAACAAATGGAACCAAAAAGCGTTTAATAATACTGGAAAAAGTAATATTAGAGCTAAACGCTGAAAAAGGTTTAGTAAAAGCATTATTCCTGTTCCAATTTCGATTACAGCAACAGCATTCATGAGATAATCAGTATTGATCAAAGCGATCATAAATTCCTCTGCCTCTGGAGCAAGAGGAGGTGTTGGCATAAAGTGAATAAATTTGTTTAATCCGAATGTCAGTACGATTAATCCTAAAAGTATTCTGACGATAAGCGCTGCTTTTTTCTTTTTTAATTTCGTGTTGATTTAATACAAATTTTAGCACATAAAAGCTCCTACGCATTCATATAGATGAAGAAATGAAATTATTTTCCTTTTGCTATTTTTTTTCGAATAGTACTTAAAGTTTGAGGCATAATGCCTAGGTAAGAGGCAATCATTTTTTGTGGAACACGGTTAGAAAGTTCAGGGTATAGCTCTAAGAAGTATTTGTAACGATCCATAGCAGGTGAATCCAAAAGCATTAGGATTCGGTTCTGCATCTGGGCATTATATTTCCACAATTTTTGCATGTTTTGAAGTAATTGTTCTTTTGTCATTTCAGCTTGATTCGCATGATTCTTCCCTAAATAAATTAATTCTGAATCTTCAAGACAGTCTATGTAGAGTCGTGTTGGCTGGTTAAGTTCAACTGCTTCTATATCCCCAGTAATCCATCCCTCTGAGGCAAATATGAATATGTGTTCTTTTCCATTACTATCTATTATATAACTTCTAATAACACCCTTTTTTACATAAATAGCATTTGCCTGAGATTGACCAGGTCTTTGAATCATTTCACCTTTTTTAAAAAGCTCTGGAGCGGAACCACTAATGTTTAAAATTTTCTATAAATCACTCATGAGAAATGAAGATAAAAAAAATACTAATTTAGAGTCGAACTTTATTGATTAACCTCAAATCTTCCATCAAATGGTTCGAGATTTGACCAGATGGGCCCACGATTAAAGAGAGGTTGTGGCACTTAAATTAACATTGATCTTGTTGTAATCTGCGTAAATCATCCACTAAAAAGTTCGATCCAGCTCCCGTTAGCTCCACAAATACATTAAGTCGCTGATTTTCAGCGACTTTTTTTTGTTTTTTGAACTTCTAGTAAAAATGCAATTAACTGATAATTATACTTGAAAAATTTGATATCCACCTGGGGCATCAAGAAAGTAAAACTCCGAATTCGGAGCTGATGAAGGAGGAATAACAATCCTTCAGAAGCAAATAATACTGACGGCTCTTTTGATTGTAAAAGGAACTGCTATATCTTTTTACCCGGAACTAAATTTTTTAAATAGACTTATGTATCTATTTTTTGGTAAAACTTATACTAAAGCTTGTGCCTGATTCATCACTTGTGATTTCCGAATTTCCTTCTAGCTGCTCAGTCAAAAGCGAAATAAGATTCATTCCTAATGTATTGTAGGTAGCTGTGGTCTCAAAACCGCATCCATTATCAGTAACTGAAATGTATACTTTGTCTTCGTTTTCATTTATGATCAGCAAAGTATCTCCTTCCTGATTAGCTGCGTATGCGTGCTTAAAAATATTAATAAAAACTTCACTTAATATTAAGCCGCAACGTCTCGGCTATGGTTAGTACGGGATTTCGAAGGACTGAACTTTCGGTCTTGCACAATGTTTGTTTAAAGAACTAATCTTCATTTTTATTACTGAAACCCGTATTAACTATAGCCATTGTTAGCATTTGTTTTAATTCTTTTGCTGTTGGAACTTTCCCTTTTAATTTATTTGGTAATTCGTGAGTTAAATTATATTCAGAAACTCCGATTGGTTTTGAACTCGACCTTAAACTATATTCTACTTCTATATTGTCTTTCGTTGGACAGAGAATAATTCCGATTGATGGATTATCATCTGGTTGTTTTTCTTGTTCATCTAATAGTTCAAGATAGAAATTCATTTTTCCTGCAAATTCAGGTTCAAATTCCACTGTTTTTAATTCGATTGCGACTAGACACTTTAAAAATCTGTGATAGAAAAGTAAATCAATATAATATTCTTTTTGATTTAGTTTTAATCTGTATTGATTTCCAATGAATGAGAAACCATATCCAAGTTCTAAAAGTAAATCTCTTATATTCTCTACAAGTCGGTTTTCTAATTCTCTTTCTAATATTGGTTTGGTTATTCCAAGAAAATCAAGATTGTATTCACTTTTCAATGCCTCATTTGCTTGTTCGGATAAATGAACTGGTAATGCTTTTTCAAAATTTGTTTGTTTTGGATTTAGCAAATGTCTTTGATATGCATTTGCTTTTATCTGATTTAATAAAACAGACCTACTCCAAGCCATTTTGTCTGTAGACTTCAAATAATACGTTCGTTCGTCTTTGTCTTTCACTTTGTGGATGATAAGCATATTCTGACCCCAAGGAATATTAAATGTCATCTTTAGCAAATTATTTTCATCTTTGTATTCAAGATAAAATTGACGCATTTTCCATAAATTCTGCGGTGAATATCCTTTTATTCCATCAATTATTTTATTGATGTCGTTTGACATTGAATTTACAATAGATTTTCCCCAACCAAATTTGTCTTGGTTGACTACTATTTGCTTTCCTATTTCATAATTTAAACCAATATGGTGTTTATTAACAGACTTAAAAGCATTGTACCTTGCAGAGTTTATTATGGAAATAATCTCATTAATAAAAGACTGATAATTATTGGTGTCTAGTTCATTCATATTGTTTGTCAAATTCTCTCACAGTTGTTATAGAATTCAAAAATAGCAAAACTCTCACAATTGTGAGAGTTTTGCTATTAAGACTATTTTAATATTTTTTTCTTCTTTTTCTTTGCGGAATAGTAAATTAAATTACCAACTCCTAAAGTCCACCAAAGAGTAAAAAAAGCAACTAAAATATGTCCGGTTGTTGATGATTCATTTCTTGTAAGAAGAAAATATTCAGGTGTTTCTTCTTTTAAGTTCCAATCATTGGCTAAATAGAGTTTAACATCTTCTCTTGCTTGTTTCTTTTCGTCTAATTTTTCTTCCATTACTTAATCTTTGTTTTATACCTACTCTTTAAAATTGGATTTTCAGTTTCACTCCGTTTTTAATAAATGCTAACGGTTTGTGTATGGTGTCGTAGCATCCCGAAGGGTGCTATGCACGATACACATTGTGTGTGCCTCGAATGGCAAATATAGTTCTTTTACAAGAATGTCCCATAGGGTTAAAGTCCCGAGCACGAGGAGGTAACGTTCCTAAGTGAAGCAAGTGGCAAGGTGGTTTACTGTGAGGTATGCACTGAAGTAAGCCAGACTGCGTGATTGGTTCTGACGAACAGAA
>CAYZPP010000114.1:0-4227 GCA_964480315.1 uncultured Alphaproteobacteria bacterium
ACGACAATCCAATTAAAGAAAATTTTAAAATAGGTTATGAGTATTCAGACCTTCAAATAGACGATTCAAGATTAGTTTTGATAAATGCACAAGACGCAATAAGTAAAGGAGCTGATTTTTTTTTAAATACAGAAATAATTGAAGCTAAAAGAGTAGATGATTACTGGGAAATTAAATTAAGCAATAATCAAACAAAATATACAAAAACTTTAGTTAACGCTTCTGGCCCATGGGCAGTAAATACCCTTAAAAATATTTGTAATATTCATACCAATAAATCCTTAAGACTTGTTCAGGGTAGTCATATTGTAATAAAAAAAAATTATGATGGAGAACAAGCTTATATTTTACAACAACCCGACAAAAGAATTGTCTTTATAATTCCTTATTTAGAAAAATACCTATTAGTTGGAACTACGGATATAGAAGTTGATACTTTTGAAAATCCAAAAATAACTGATGAAGAAGTCAAATATTTATTAAAGGCGTGTAATATTTTTTTAAAAAAAGAAATTACAAGAAAAGAAATTGTATTTTCTTATTCTGGAATAAGACCATTAGTAAATGATTTTAATCAAAAAGCATCTAAGGTATCTAGAGATTATGAATTTGAAATAAATGACAAGGGACCAGTAATCTTAACAATATTTGGCGGTAAACTAACAACATATAGAAAATTAGCTGAGCATGTTTTAGAAAAATTATCTAAATATATTTTGATAGAAAAAGGATCTTGGACAAGTAAAGAAAATCTACCAGGTTCTCAGGGAAATATAGATGAAATAAATATTGAACTACCAAATGAATTAACTAAAAGACTAACCTTTACATATGGATCAAATTTAAAAAATGTTATTAAATATACTGAAACTCTAAAGGGACTTGGTGAGAAAATATCCAATGAATTGTATGAGTTTGAGGTAATTTATTTAATTAAAGAAGAATATGCAAAAAATTCTGAAGACATATTATTTAGAAGGACTAAACTTGGAATTAATTTCTCAAATAAATCCTTAGAAATACTTAATAGAGTCATTAAAAAACACGTAAGATTTTAATTAATTACTATTCATTTTTTTATATTCATTTTTAATTGAATCGGGCCATGTAGATTTAATATATGCCAGTATAGACCAAATTTCATCATCAGTTAAATCATCATTTCCTAGCATCTTACCTTTATAATCAGGATACATTTTTTTAAGACCATAACGAATTATGTTAAATAATATTTCTGGATTGTGATGCCAGGTATGACCCGTACCATTTAGTGGAGGAGCATAATTATGACCGGCAGAATCTTTTTCGATATTCCATTTAGGCTGACCTTGCAATTTATTACCATGACATGAAACACAATTTTTTAAATATAGTGATGAACCTAATAAAATTTGTTTAGAGGCACTTTCTATATTCAATGAATTAGAAGAAATGGCATTATTAAATTTTTTTTCGTTAAGGAATACCGATCTAGCAAAGACAACAACAAGAAGGAAGATAGCTATTATTGAGTAAGTAAATATTCTAATTAATTTCACTTTACTTTTATACTTAATTTAAAATAATTAATCATTACTTAAGTTTTTACTAAAATTAAAAAGACTACTACTTAAATCTAACATCTTAATAAAATAAAACTCAGTATATTTCTAATTTATATAACTATATTGCTAATATGTATTTTTTAATGTTGCATTAATAACATCAAAATTAAATGATAAATACATTTTAAAAAATAGATTTATCGGATGTTTCTTTCCATATTTTATAGCTATCTTTATCACAAATAAATTCCATTATTTGATTAAGTTCTTTATCATTAATTTTAAAACGTTTTTTGATTTGATTAAAAGTTATATTATTATTCATTGCCATATCAGCTATTTGAACCATATCGTCTTGAGTGAAATAGTTTATTAATCTATGTATATCTGACACCGTGGGTAATATATTTAATCGAATACAGATATGTCAATGACAATGATCTGAATGTATTTTCGAAAAACTATTCGTATTACCTAAATTTATGCAATATGCCACTGATAAGTTTTAAAAAAAATTAATTAATAATCTTAAAAATTATATTCAAAATTTTGAGATGTCGTATTAATATTCTTATTAGTATTAGATTATTTTTTTAATAATTAAGATTGAATGCTCTAATTAAAGTTTATTCCATAAACTTTGTAATAGGAAATGGCCCGTTTCCAACTAAATGGTCATTAAACCATACATATTTTATAGCCATACCGTCAGTATAAATATAAATGCCTTTTCCTTCTTTTTTATCATTTACAAATTCTCCAATAAATTTTTCTCCATTAGTGTAGGTAATTTCACCTTGTCCATTTTTTTTTCCATTAATCCAATTTCCATTATATTTCTCTCCCGATAATTGAACGGAAATTCCTTGTCCATTTTTTTTATCATCTTTAAAATCTCCAGTGTACAAGTCTCCTAAAATGGTAATATAATTTCCTAATCCATTTTTTTCATAATTTTTAAAATTCCCATAATATTTGTCTCCGTTAGAGTAATGATAAACACCATAACCATCGAAACAGTCATTACTAATGCACTGAGATTTAAATATTAAAGATTCTACATGAAAATCATTTTTCCAAATTCCTTCTAAAAGTTGATTTTTATGGCTAAAGACTCCCAGCCCATTTCTTAAGTTATTAGCCCATTTTCCAATGTGACTATCTCCACTGGAGTATAAGTAGGTACCCTGACCTTGTTTATAATTATGAGCATATTCTCCAAAATAAAACTCGCTATTAGCATAGATGTGAGTTCCCTGGCCGTGTAATTCGTCATTATTAAACTCTCCAACATATTTGGTTTCATCAGGATAGATAAAAACACCCTGCCCGTGCTTCTTATTATTTTTATATTCTCCAATATATTTATACCCATCATGTTTAATGAAAATTCCTTTTCCATCTTTAATACCATTTTTAAATTCTCCGATATACACATCACCTTCAGAATTAATAAACGTTCCAAACCCATTTCTCAAATTATTTGTGAGTTCACCTATGTACCTTTCATTAGAAAAACTTAAGTAACTTCCAAACTCAGTATTTATATTCGGCTTCAAATCAAAATCTATAAACTGATGAGCAAATTTTGGTTTTTTATTGTACTTAAAGAATCCCTGACTTCTTAAACCATTTTTCCAATTTCCAACTTCATAGCCTTTATTATTGCGGTAAATAGAAATTCCTTCTCCGTTTCTTTTATTATCCTTAAATTCTCCAAAAAATATATTTCTATGGCCATCACTTATAGGATAAACATAAATTCCAATTCCATCCTCATGTTGATGTTGAAATTTTTCTAATTTTTCATCTGCCAAAATATAATTACTAATAGCCTGATCATTCCTTAATCCATTTAGCCATTTGCCAACATAGATATCTCTATTTTTGTAAATATAAGCTCCCTGTCCATTAGCTTCATCGTCTACAAATTCTCCAATAAAAATATTTCCATTGGAATAAGTGTAAATTCCATGACCATCTTTCAAACCATTCTTCATTTTTCCATCATACGAATCACCATTGAGATAAAAAAAGGTTCCATATGAATTAATGCAGTCACCGCTCACACATCCAGCTAGTACAGGATACGAGAAGAGCAAAAGGAAAATTATTAATATATACCTCATTTAGCAATCATCTTTAATATAGCTACATTTAATCTTGGATAAATAACATTTGAAATTGATAAAAAATAAAACACAACAAAATAATAACATATGTGTCAGAGATTACTTAAAATTTTTGTTAAAATTTCAATTGATAAATTTAGACTTTTTCTGGAAGTACAGATCGGGGGAACAAGCCCTATAACGTTACCATCAATACCACATTCCCATGTAATTAAACCTTTTGTCAGTAATTGGGATCTTATTAAATTAGTAAAATCTTTTTTTTTTGAATAGTTTGTATTTATCTCTATACCCCACATATTTCCAATACCTCTAAAATCAATAACAGGTTTAAAAGATTTTAGAATGTGTCTTTGAGAAATCATAAAATTTTCTATTTTACTTATCTTTTTTAAATAATTTATTTTTTTAATATATTTCAAAAAAAAATATGAATTATATATAGAAATTATATTGCCTTGAAAAGTCGATGACTGAGCTCCAGGATAATCATGATCTAAAATATTATTAAAAGCAATTAGACCTAAAGGCATTCCACCACCAACGGACTT
>CAYZPP010000115.1:0-4204 GCA_964480315.1 uncultured Alphaproteobacteria bacterium
CCTACTTATATTAAGAGAAATGATACCCATATTAAATATATGAATGAATCGTCAATTCTAAAAAGAACAATCGGCTTACTATTTCCCTTTTTATGGCCAAAAAAACATGTTGGATTAAGGATTAGAGTTGTTTTAGGTATCTTATGTCTCTTGTTGTCAAAGGTAACTAACTTGATTTCCCCTCCCATTCTAGGATCAGTTGTCGACTCTCTCTCAGAACTAACTCAAGGTCTTAATACGCTCACAATTATTCCTTTAGCGCTCATTTTTGCCTATGGTCTTGCTAGAGTAAGTACAAGACTTTTTGGCGAACTAAGAAATGCAATTTTTTCTAAAGTTTCTCAACATGCTATTAGACAGTTAACTCTTAATACTTTTAAACACCTCCATTCTCTATCTCTTCAGTTTCATTTAAATCGTAAAACAGGATCACTAAGTAAATTTATTGATCGAGGGATTAAGGGTGTTGATTTTCTCATGAATTACATTCTTTTTAATGTAGTTCCAACTTTAATTGAAATACTCTTTGTAACTGGAATTCTTTTTACTCTTTACGGGTATAAATATGCAGTTGCTACAATCATCACAATTGCCATATATATTCTAATAACTTTCAGTATTACTCAATGGCGATTAAAATTTAGACGGCAAATGAATGAAGCAGATAATATAGTTAGTTCCAAATTAGTTGATAGCTTGTTAAACTATGAAACTGTTAAATATTTTAATAATGAGGAACATGAATTTAATAGACTTAATGATTCTTTAAAAAAATATGAAAAAGCTGCAATTGAAAATGAGTTTTCATTAAGTTACTTAAATATAGCTCAGACAATTGTGATCATGACAGGAATTACTATAATGTTGGGAATGTCTGTATTTGATATCAAAGCAGGAGCCATATCTATTGGCGGCTTTGTTGTGATTAACGCTTACATGTTTCAACTTTCCCAACCTTTAAATTTCTTTGGAACTGTTTATCGAAGTATTCGTCAATCTCTAACTGATATGGAAAATCTTTTTAGTTTGTGGGATGAGAAAATTTATGAAGATTTTCAAAATACAAAACTTAACAATACTACAGATGCCAGCATTAGATTTGACAATGTTAGCTTTGATTATGATGTTAGAAGAACGATTATCAAAAATATATCTTTTGAAGTCCCTAACGGAAAAAAAGTAGCAATCGTAGGTCCAACAGGCGCAGGAAAATCGACAATAAGTAGGCTTTTATTTAGATTTTATAACCCTAAGTCTGGATCAATTTATGTAAATGATCAAAATATCAAAGATATCTCCCAGCAATCATTAAGAAAAATTATTGGTGTAGTTCCTCAAGATACTGTCCTGTTTAATGATACTATTTATTATAATATTTTATATGGGGATCCTTTGGCAAGTGAGAGGGAAATTTATGAAGCAGCTCGCAGCGCAGATATACATGATTTTATTAAAGAATTACCTGATGGCTACAGTACTTTAGTTGGAGAAAGAGGTTTAAAATTATCTGGTGGTGAAAAACAAAGAGTAGCTATAGCTAGAGCAATTCTAAAAAAACCATCTATTTTTTTCTTTGATGAAGCAACATCCGCTCTCGATTCAGCAACAGAAAAAGAGATCCAGAAAAATTTAGAATTAATTTCTAAAAACAAAACAACTTTAGTAATAGCTCATAGACTATCTACAGCAGCAGACGCTCACAATATTATTGTTCTTGATCAAGGTAGAATTATTGAACAAGGTAATCACCATGAATTATTACAGCTTCAAGGCAAATATGCAGAGATGTGGGATAAGCAAAAAATAAAAATACAATAAATAATAAATATTTATCTATTTATTATTTAAAGAATTTAAAGAGTATGTAGGGTTTGATTTATCCAATTCTCAAATTCGAGGATAGTTTCATCTGTAGGTGCAAATAGTTTCCTACGTTTATCTCTTTCATCAATTGTTTTAAATAGAAATTTTGCATCGATAGCTGATGAAATTATATTTTTAACTGTTTGTCTTGAGCAAAATTTTGGACAAACTAGATTGATTAATTCCTCTACACAAATAGGATCATTTGTATAATGAGAATTTATGATTAGTAAATATATGTAATATCCTTCAGGTGATTTTCTAAAAGTGGATAGTGCACCAGAGGTTTCGTGACAACTTTTAAATTCATTAATTAAATTATTAATTGTAATTTCTCTTTTAATTGTATTCAAAAATTATCTCTCTTTTACTTTTTATATATAAAAAGAATATATAGTATGAATGAATAAAAAATTATAATAAAATCTGTCTATATTTAAGTATGATATGCATACCTATAGTTAAAACTATATAGTTTGTTTCAATATTAAGTAACTAACTATAAAAATACTTATCCACATTATTATTGAACAATAGTTAACAATTGGACTGAACCAAGAAAATTTAATTAGGGCATAACTGAAAATTGATTGAAATGACATAATATAAATAAAAACTTTTCGTGCAGTAGCTCTACCCAAGATTTAATTCAAGAATAATAAAACAAAATAATAAACAAATAATAAAAAGTGTAGCCATATAGAAATCATCTTTTTTTATTTTCAATTAATATCTTCCATAACAATGATCTAAAGCGTTATCTAGCGCTTTACTTAATCCGTATGGACTCCACTCAAATTCAGTCTGCTCCATATTAAAAAAAACATCATGAGTTTGAAAAAATTTGAAAACAATTACACCGTTAGGAGCTAAATAATTTTCTATTGAACTAAAAAAATCTTTATAAAAATGAGCAAGTTCAATTCTCATGTAGCCTTGAGTTTTAAATATACCTGCATATTTATCAGAAAATTTTTGTCCTGCAATTTCCCAAACTATAGAAGAATTATTAAATTTTTTTAAATCATAGGAACTAAAGATAGAATTAGAATAAACAAGACTTGCATCACAGTTATCCGCCGGATCAAGAATGAACATAAATAAGCCATTTTTTGTATTAATTGGATAAACTATTTCAACATTATTTTTTCCAGATTCTAAATGTACCCAATTTTCATATAAATTTTCTTCTGTACGAGCCTGTGAATTGCTCGTACAGCTAATTAATAAAAATAATATTATTATACTTAATAATAATGATTGCATTTTTTACTATTTTTTTTCTACTTCTAAAATTGGCTGAATAGAGATTTCTTTATTAGTTAAATTTTTATTAGTAATGAAAAACATCACTACTCCTACCACAGTTAAAGAAATGATAATGCGCACTAAGTTTGATTTGGTCATTTTAGCTCCTTTCTTGAATTATTAATTATTCTAAAATTTTTCATTCTAAAATTTTCAGGAAATTGTAATTTTAAAAAGCTTGCATATTGACGGGTAAAAAAATAATTAAGAGGATATTGAACAAAATCAATCTTTCCTTTTTCAAGTATTTTTACCATTCTTGTAGAAAACTTTAAACTTTCAATTACATCGGCTACTTCTATATGAAGGTCTAGTCTTTGTTTTCCTAAGTTAATAAGAAAATTAGATATTTCTTCTTTTAAGAAATAATTCTTCTTGTGATCTTCTTTTAAACGATCTTTGGAAAAGCCTGATAAAATAGAAATTTTAGACATGCCTAAATATCCTTTAAAATTCATTTACTTATTAGTCTAATTATAAATAAACTTTGGACATAAAATTAAATGCTTTGATAATTAATTAAATTAGATTTATGCTATCTTTAGGGAATGACAAAAACCAAAACAATTATCTCCATAGAACACACTCTTAAAGAAATTTTACATAAATTAAGTGAAGATGATATAAAAAGTATCACTGGAAAATCTAAATCTTATATTTATAAATGTGCTGACTCCGATGATACGGACAGAAATATTCACTTTAAACATGTATTAGATTTAGAAAAATCTATGTTGAAGTATCATAATAAAACTCCTTTTACCAATCTCTTAAAAGACTATATTTCTGTTGAACAAAAAGAAGTGTCTTACTCGCAAAATATTTCTCACGAAGTCATGTCTATAGGAGGCCGCATGGGCGACCTCATGGATTCGATTAATGAATCAACAGATGAAAAAAGTTCTGGTGGAACAAAAATTGTCCCTCATGAAAAAGAAAAAATTTATGATGAAATACAAAAAATGGATGAGCAACTTACAAAGATTAAAGCTATTCTAAAGTCAGTATAGAAGTAATGATTAAGGCAATACTT
>CAYZPP010000116.1:0-4199 GCA_964480315.1 uncultured Alphaproteobacteria bacterium
CAGTAGCTCCTGTTATAACATCATCCGCATCATAAGTGAATACAGTTGTCGCGTTCGTACTGCCTATGTATGCCTCTTTAATACCTCCTAAAGAATCTTTACACCCAAGTGCGATTCCATTTGCTAAAATACAGCTCATAATTTTAAATTTATTTAGTTATTTATAAAAAAAGGGGTATAGGATAAGACCCATACCCCTTTTAAGTTTTTATTTATTAGTACTAATTGTTATACTAAAGTGAATTCAACTACAAACTCAGGAAAAGCAATTTGAGTTCCAATTTTAAGTTTAGCAACAAATCTAACTTCGTCGTTATCCTTAGAATAAAAGATAGAGAATTGTTCCGCATCGTTTAATAAATCAGTTCCAACATAAAGATTCGCAGTTCTTGAAAGAATTAATCTATTAGATCCGTTCAACCCTTTAACAGCAATAACTTTCACGTTAGTACCAGGAACCATTTGAGAGAATTTCTCTCCTTGGTCTTCAGCTCCTGTGTAAGCGAATAAATTGGCATCTCTTAAAGCTTTTGCGTACGTTCTGTAAGCATCGTAACCCATAAAAAGAACTAAATCATCAGCGTCAATAATATCAGCTGGAACCGCTCCAACCATAGCATCCACAATACCAACAACATTGGCCGCAATAATTCCAGTTGCAGAAGGTACTAAACCAGTATTTCCATTAACAACCGAAGCCTCAGCGTCTATAACTTTTAATAAACCATTAGCTAAAGCAATATTTCCAGTTCCTGTTGTATCACCTTTCCATACGATTGATTCCAACATATCTGCAATTTTCTCCGCTTTATCTTCTGCGTAGATTTGCTCAAAAGGAATAGACTCGTTATAAGAGCCAGCGTTCATCATTTTTTGAGTGTAGTAAGATTCTAAAGTGTCAACACAAATAGACTCATTTACTTTAATTGGAGCTACTCCAATCGTTCTTTGAGAAAGTACTGTCGTACCGTCTGAGTTGAAACCGCATGACCCAGCTTGACCTACTAATGTAGAGTCGATAATGTTAATAGTAGCGCTTGACTTAATGTCTGGCTGTACTGTAATATAGTTTAAAGTTCTTCCTTCTAATACTGACTTCTTAATTAAGTCCAATTTGTTTTCATCAGTATAAACTGATAATCCTGAAACATCTAACCCCATTTTGTTTAAATTTAATTGTTATTTATTATTATTATTTATTTACTTCTTTTAGAAAAAGCAATTACACGCTCTTCTCTAGCACTTACTTTTTTAACTCCTTTACTGTTAGCTTTTGAAAGTTTAATTTCTCCTTCTGATGGTGAATTAGCTAAATCTGAAACCGCTTTACTAAGGCTATCAATAGCACTCATTGATTCCGAAATATTAGCTAAAGCTTTCTCTAGTGCTTCCAACCTTTTCTCCATTTCGTCTTCTTTTGGTTCGTCTTCTTTTACTTCTTCTTCTTCAGCTAATTCAGGTTCAAGAACTTCTTCTTTTGGCTCTTCATCACATTTGCAATCTTCATCACCTTCTTCGCATTTACACTCTTCTTTATCATGTGCTGCAACTTCAGGCTCTTCTTCTGCCATTTCGTGTTCTAGTTTATCACATTCACAATCTTTTTCTCCTTTACAAGCGCAATCTTCAGCAGCTTTAACTTCTTCAGTTTCTGAAAAAAGTAATTTAATTTTATCAATAAAAGTTTGTTTATCCATATTGTTATATATATTAAATAAATTATGTTTTACTTTTTTTTATTAATCCAATAACTTGTAAACTTCACTAAAAAAATCATCAAATGAAAAATTAGAATTATCGCTATCATGTTTAGACATTTGTATTATACTCTTAGAAAACACACCTTCAATCGAAAACCCTTTAACTTCTCCATCTTTAACTTTCTTCCATAACTCGTCGTTATCAACTTTATAGGAAACCATCCAACTACCTTTTGGGATATCTGAAAAACCTAGTGCATTTGATTTGTCATTACTTGGATCGGTTACAATCCACGATTCAACAACCGTTACATCACGCATCCCTGTTTTATGTTCAAAGTTTGTGCTTTTAGTTTTACCGTATTTAGCAAATACTTCTTGCGCTTTCTCGATTGTTTCCTCAGTGAAATAAACAAAGTAAGGTTTATCTTCTGCGTCCATTCTTATAATCTCTTGGTTTGGAATCATAGCAGCACCCGTAACAATTCGTTTTTCTTCATCAGATTTGAATTCAAACTTTTCTTTTTGCTCTTTAAAGTGCATAAAGTCCTTTTCAATTGCTGGAGCTGACACGAAGGAAATCATATCAAGTGCATTATCTTGGTCTTTATCGTCAATGAATAATTCAATTAGTACTTTCTTTTCCATGTCTTAATATATAAAAGTTTATAAAATGTTTAATTATCCAATTTGTGAAAGTTCTTGTATATTACTAGCTGTGCTTTGCGAGGTTGTAATATCGCTTTCTGTTACGTAGGCTCTTATTACTTGTGCTCCGAAGTTTTCACTTCCTGAGCTTCTACCCTCGAACCCTAAATCGGGTGCTGTTTGTTGTGTTGATGGTGAACTACCTGAAGCATCATCTATTTGAGGGGTTGGAGCTTTTAGTAACGCGTATGCGCTAGCGATGTTTGAACCAATCTGTAATAATCCACTAGTAAATTGAACAGCACCAGCACCCCCAGCAGTAACAGCGTTTAATGGATTGGCACTAGAAGCAGCTACTAAACTAGAAATTGCTCTTGCAGTATCAACGGCAATCTCTGCTAGCGCAGTTGTTTTCTGTATTGCTAAACCTTTTTTACTATCCTTACCTAAAGCATTAACTAATAATGAAGAAAACTGTTTTAATTGTTTATCTAATTCCTTTTCAATATCTGCTTTTTGCTTTGCTTTATCCGTAGCAATTTTAACTTCTTTTTTTGCGTTTACTTCATCGGATGCAATTGCTTGTTGTGAGTATTTATCCCTAACATCTTGAACATCTCTAGCCGTTTTATCTGCTAGTTGTTTTTCTAACTCCCTTGTTAAAACCCCCTGTTCCTCAAGCTTCATTCTTTTGGTTTCAGCATTTAGAGTGATTAAAGCAATCTCTTTTTGTAAGCTGTCTTCTTGTAATTCAAGGGAAAGCCTTTGTCTATCTTCTAATATTTTAGCTTCTTTTTTTGCTGCTAGTTCTTTGGCTTTTTGTATTTTCAACGCGTTGGCTTCAGCTTGTTTAACTAAAGCTTGTTCTTCAGACTTCATTCTCTTACGTTCTGAAAAGTTAGCCTTTTCTATTCTAAAAACTTCAGCCTTTAATTTTGCTTCAGCATCTAGATTTTCAGCTGTTGATTTACTATAAGTATTTTCTTCTGTTTGTATTCTTAATTTCTCTTTTGCTACGTGTAAATCTTTTGCTAATTGTTCGGCTGCTATCTTGTTAGCTTCACGCATAAACCCTAATCGTTCTTCGGTTGCGAATTTCTCCTCATCTCTAGCCTTTAACCTAAGGTGCATCATATCCCTTTCGGCTTGTGCTTTATCAACTATCGCCTTCCGTTCAAATCTAGTCAAAGCTAACCTAGCCTCCTCCAATCTCATGGCTTGTTTAACTTCTTTCTGAGTATCTTTAGCGAATTCCTTAACCATTTCCATTCCTTTGGCTATTTTCCCCGTCAAATCATCAACCCCCGTCATAGCTTGCAGCGTGCTTTCTCCTAAATCTGCCGAAGCTTCTTTTAACCCTTCAAAATCTAAAGTAAATGCTGCTTTTATTACATTTCCTAAGGCTCCGAACATATCCGCCAAACCTGTGAACCTGTTTATAACATTAGTTTTAATTAATTCCCATAAGTCTTTAATCGCTTCCTTGGGATTCTCAAAAGCTCCGAATAATTTCTCCCCTAAATCGCTAATAATATCTGTAATATTCCCAAAAACAACCCCTAAAGCGGAAGTAATTTTCTTTAATTTCCCCGCGCCTTCTTCATTATCTGTAAAATACTGAGCTAAAACACCAAAAGCAACAACTAAAACACCTATCCCTGTAGATATTATCGCACCTCTAAGCGTTTTAAATCCCATTGCAGCGGTTTTCAACCCACCTTTTAATGCTCCAAATCCTTTTTGGATTACTCCCAATTTACCAGGCATAGCATCACCAAAAGCATTAGCATTTTTATTTAAATCTCCTGTAGTTTTAGCAGCAGTTTTGGCTTCTTTTCCTATTTTTTCGTA
>CAYZPP010000117.1:0-4130 GCA_964480315.1 uncultured Alphaproteobacteria bacterium
TAATTTTTAATAATCTTATTTAAAACAATAATTGGAACAAAGGATATTAAAAATATAGAAAATAGATAATTAAAAGTAATAAAATCTATGATTAATGAGGATATTAAAATTAAAATTATATATTTAAAATTTAATTTTTTATAAAATAATCCTAAAATTATAATAACATTTATTAATGAAAGAATAATATAATAATCAGTTACATTATTTATGTTGTCATAAAAAATGGTTAATAAGAATAGATATAAATAACTAATCATTAATTATGACTCTAGCCGCTAAGAAACTATCTGTAATATTAGGCTTAATAATATAATTATAGTTCAACAGTTCAACAGTCCCTAGTTCGGCGTAAAAATTATTGATCTTGATTTTAACAACATCCCCGATTGCAAGATTCATTACCTCTGTACTATTTTTTTGTCTAATGAAAATTAGATAATCATCATTTGTTCCACTAACGATGAAAGACTTTTTACCAATAATTACTTCTTCCCCATAATCTTTATTAAAAACACTTACTACTTTGGAGCTACTTAGATTCACTTCTTTTACTTTGCCTATTACATAATTTAAGTTAATCAAGTAATCTCCAATTGAAATACCAGAATCATACCCTTTATTGATTATAAAATTATCTTCTATTAAATGTTTTTTATTACCTATTATTTTTACACCAATTGATTTTGGAAGCCCCTCTGGTTGACTAAATAAAATTTCATTTAATTCATTAAATTTTGATAAAGTTATTATTAAGTTGCTATTGACTACTTTGAGACGATTTAGTTCTGCTTTTAATTTACTGATTTCTAATAAATTATTATCATTTATACTTATAACATCCCAATAATTAGCAATTTTTTTTTCTATTCCCTCTATTGGTTTATAAATCAAATATTTAATATTATAAAACTGAATTGTTATCTTTGAATTTACCGAAGGAAATACAAATAATAATAAGAATATGGCAGATATTATTATAAAAAAAATAAATAAATTTTTATTATTAGTCAATTAAGAAGATATTTTGAAAGGCTTGTCCTGCTTCTAAAGCCATTCCAGTACCTCGAGCTACACAAGTTAGTGGATCATCTGCAACTGATACAGGAAGTCCTGTTGTGACTCTTATAGCCTCATCTAATCTTTTGAGCAGTGAGCCTCCTCCTGTTAACATTATTCCTGTGTCAACAATATCCGCGGCCAATTCAGGTGGTACTAGTTCCAATGCTCTTTTTATTGAATCTATAATTAAAGATAAAGAATCGGATAATGCTTCCGCTACTTGTCTTTCCGAAATAATAACTTCTCTAGGTAGGCCATTAATTAAGTCTCTACCTTTAACATTTATAGTTTTTCCATCACCATTATCTGGTATTCCAGCACATCCTACTTCTTTTTTAATTTTTTCTGCAGTGGCTTCCCCAATAGCTAATTTATGAACTGATCTCATAAAATTAACTATAGATTCATCCATAGTATCACCACCAATTTTTATACTACTAGCATGGACAACTCCCCCAAGCGATAGAATGGCAATTTCAGTTGTTCCTCCCCCAATATCCACAACCATTGACCCTGTTGGCTCTGATATAGGTAAACCGGCTCCTATAGCTGCCGCTACAGGCTCTTCAATGAGATAAACTTTCTTTGCTCCAGCAGCGTCTGCCGATTCTTTTATAGCTCTTCTCTCGACATTAGTCGCTCCAGATGGAACACAAATAACTATATTAGGATTTGCAAATATACTTTTTTTATGAACTTTTTTTATAAAATGCTTAATCATTGCTTCCGCAATATCAAAATCAGCAATAACTCCATCTTTCATTGGCCTGATTGCTTGAATGGAACCAGGAGTTCTTCCTAACATTGCTTTAGCTTCATTTCCTACAGCTAATACGGATTTTTTATTATTTTGATCTGTTGCAATGGCAACAACTGAAGGTTCATCTAAAATAATACCTTTTCCCTTAACATAAACTAAAGTGTTTGCCGTACCTAAATCTAATCCCATATCTTCACTGAAGATATTTAGATTAAATGAGTTGTTTTTAAAAAAATTCATTATATTCCTTTAATTTTAGAGATACTTATCTCAGCGATGCCTTCTTTAGCATTATTATTTATATTTAAATTTAATATTTTATTACATGCATTGATATAAGATTTTGCAGAAGCTACAATTATATCTATATCAGAAGCTTTACCAACAAACTCACTACCAAGGTATTCTAATTTAACCGAAACCTCTCCTTGGGCGTCTGAATCTGGGGTAATTGCATTTATAGAGTACTGTTTAAGTTTTGGGTTAAAACCTACTATTTTTGAAATACATGAAAATACAGCATCAACTGGCCCATTTCCTGATCCGCTAATTTTTTTTGGCTCCTCTTTCAATAACAACTCTAAAGACGCCACATGTTCTGAGTTTGTTCCGGACATAATAGATAAGTTTACTAATTTAAGAATAGTAGATTTATTAATGTAACTATCATCAACTAATGCTATTAAGTCTTCATCGTAAACATCTTTTTTCTTATCTGCTAATAGCTTAAATTTTTCAAAAACTTCATTGATAAAATTATCCCCAATCTCATAACCTAATATTTTTAACTTTTCTTTAAATGCATTTTTTCCCGAATGTTTCCCAAGAATGAGACTAGATTTTTTCAAACCTATAGTTTCTGGAAGCATAATCTCATAAGTTTGTGCATTTTTTAACATTCCATCTTGATGTATTCCTGCTTCATGAGAGAAAGCATTAGCGCCAACAATTGCTTTATTGGGCTGTATCGTAAACCCTGTAATTGAAGATACCAACTTAGATGCTTTAGATATAGTTTCAGTATTAATTCTTGTATTAAAATTTAATAAATCAGGTCTGACTTTCATCGCCATAACAACTTCTTCAAGGGCTGTATTTCCAGCTCTTTCTCCGATCCCATTAATTGTACATTCTATTTGCCTAGCTCCATTTTGAACGGCGTTTAAAGAATTCGCTACAGCTAAACCAAGATCATTGTGGCAGTGGACGGATATTATCGCCTTATCGATATTTGGGACCTTATTTTTAACATTAGATATTATTTCACCAAATTCTATTGGTAATGTATAGCCAACAGTATCCGGAATATTTATTGTTGTAGCTCCTGATTTAATAGCGAGCTCTATACATCTATATAGAAAATCTATAGACGATCTACCTCCATCTTCACAGCTCCATTCAATATTTGGACAAAGATTTCTTGCAAAAGAAACGCTATCTCTAATCTTATCTAAGACCTGTTCTTCAGACATCTTCAATTTAAACTCCATATGAATAGGACTTGTAGCAATAAAAGTGTGAATTCTTGGATTTACTGACATTTTAATAGCATTCCAAGCAGTCTCAATATCTTCTTTTTTCGCTCTTGATAAAGCTTGTATTTGGCAATTTTTTATTTCAGAACTAATTGCACTTACAGCATCAAAATCTCCTTTCGAGGCAATTGGGAAACCAGCTTCAATAATATCAACATTGAGTTCTTCTAAGCATTTCGCTATTGAGACTTTTTCTTCTAAATTCATAGAAGCTCCAGGAGATTGCTCACCATCCCTTAAGGTTGTGTCTAGAATTAATACTTTTTCTGACAAATATTAAATGTCCTTTACAAGTTTATTAGATGCAATCCAAGGCATCATGGATCTTAACTTAGCACCTACTTCTTCAATCTGATGTTTAGCTCCATCTGCTCTCATTTGTTTAAATTTAATTTGACCAGACTTATGTTCATCCATCCATTCTTTAACAAAGGTTCCATCTTGAATTTCTTTTAGGATCTGCTTCATAGTTTCTTTAGACTGTTGATTAACTACTCTAGGGCCCCTTGTATAATCACCAAATTCAGCGGTATTAGAAATAGAATATCTCATGTTAGCCATTCCACCTTCATACATTAAATCGACAATAAGTTTAACTTCATGTAAACACTCAAAGTATGCCATTTCTGGAGCATAACCTGCTTCTACTAGAGTCTCAAAACCATTTGTAATTAAAGACATAAGACCGCCACATAGAACTGTCTGCTCTCCAAAGAGATCAGTTTCGCATTCTTCTTTAAAAGTGGTTTCAATAATTCCGGACTTACCTCCAC
>CAYZPP010000118.1:0-4127 GCA_964480315.1 uncultured Alphaproteobacteria bacterium
AATTTATCAAAAATTAGCAAAGCACTTAACCAAGAACAAAATAAATATAACCATACTGATATGGTTCATTCTGCTCTATTAGGATTAAAAAAAGATAACACTGATACAATAATATCCTACACTGATATATACTTTCAAAAAAGTATATTTAGTCAATTAATAAAAAGTAAAAATAAAAATATTACAATTCCATTTATTAAAAATTGGAAACAAATCTGGAAAATTAGAAAAAAAAATATTTTTGAAGATGCAGAAACATTTAAGATTGATAAAAATAGTTTTTTAAAAGAAATAGGCCAAAAAATTAATAAAAAAAATTTAAAAGAAATAGATGGCCAATTTATGGGCTTAATTTATATTCCAAAGGAACATATTAAATTAGTAATCAAGTTATATAAAAAAAATAATAACAGAAAGCTTCAATTTACTGGATTTTTGAATAGCTTAATTAAAGATGATATTAAATTAAGCTCTATTGAATACAAAAAATTTTGGTATGAAATTGATGACTTAGAAGATTATAAAAATTTGAAAAAAATTATAAAACAATAATTCACAGTAATTATATGAAAATATTAAATGATATCTTTAATTTCTATAGATATTATAAAACTAAAAAACTTTTTAATAGAGTCTTTTTTTTTGAAAATAGATTTATAGAAAAACATTTATCTCCCTATCTTTTTAAAAATAAACATTTTACAAAAACACTTATTGTAACTTTATATCAAATTGACGACATTAATTTAAAAAATTTTAAAATCATAAAATTCAATTATTTATTTCTTTTAGAAATTTTTTTTAGATTAGTTGAACAAAAATATATATACTCCTCAACACCTGACTTGGGATTTTCTTCATTCCAAAAATCTATAAAAAATAATGTTAAATATATTTATATTCAACACTCACCTACTAGCTTAACAATGATTTATAACGAATGTGCATTTATTCAATTTAATACTATATTAACAGTCAATCGATTTCAAAAGAATGAAATATCTGAAATAAATAGTTTATTCAATGTCAATATAAAGTCTTGGAAAAGTAAATATCTTTTTTTACAACCTTTAATAAAAAAAGAAATTGAAGAAAGTAAGATAAAAAAAGTACTGCTTGCCCCGACCTGGGCGACTGATTTTTACAAAAATAATTATCATATTAAGATTAGAGATGCATTGAAACATCTTAATTATGAAATAGTTTTAAGACCTCATTATATGAGTTTTAAAAAAAATGATATCAAGATTGATGAAATAAAAAATGAATTTATATTAGACCAAGGTGACGTTAATTTTAATGATTATGACATTTTGATTACTGATTGGTCGGGTATTTTCTTAGAATTTTCAAATTTAAAAAAAACTAGATGTATATTAATTAATTCAAGTAAAAAGATTCGAAATAAAAATTATTTAAAATATAAAAATATCCCTTTAGAAATTCATGCAAGAGATATATTGGGTGTGCAAATCGATCCTGAAAATATACAAAGTATAGATCGTGTTATTAGTGAAATTATTTTAAATAAACATGAATATAGATTTAAGATTGATAAGTTTTTTAATGAAAATTATTTTTAAAAATAATTCTCATTAAAATATGAGTTATTAAAGGAAATTCTAAAACAATAATATAAAATCAATGAATAAAATTGATTTAAAATATGTTTTTTTGATATAGATAATATAAATTTAAAATTCAATTTATAATAAATAATGAAAACATTTATAATTGCTGAAATTGGCTGGAATCATATGGGTAATATGACTTTAGCAAAAGAAATGATTTCAGCTGCAAAAGAAAGTGGAGCTGATTATGCAAAATTTCAAACTTGGTCTGTTAAAAATTTAGTTGCTGGTCCATGGGATAACGATGGAAGAAAAGAAATTTACGTCAAAGCAGAATTAAGTAAAGAAATGCATGAAGAACTTTATGATTATTGTAATTCAATTAATATAAATTTTCTTACATCAATATTTAATTTTGATGATTACTTTAAAATCAAAAATTTAAAGTTAAAAACTATGAAAATACCAAGTCACGAGATACACAACCTAGATTTAATAAAAAAAGTTAGTGAAGTTTGTGATGAACTACTTGTATCTGCTGGTGCAGCAAAATGGGATGAAATTTTAAATATAACAAAACTCAATGAGTTTCAAAAAATAACATTAATGCATTGTGTTTCAAGTTACCCATGTCATTTTAATGATCTTAATTTCAATAAATATAATGAATTACAGCTATTATCAGAAAAAAAAATTGGGTATAGTGGGCACTACCAAGGTACGATGGATGCTGAAATTGCAATAACACTAGGGTCATCTTATATCGAAAAACACTTTACTATAGATAACAAACTTCCAGGCAGAGACAATCAGTTTGCTATACTTCCAGATCAACTAAAAAAAATTGTTAATTTTAAAAATGAATTTAAAAAAATGATGGATAATGATGAACTAGAAGTTCATGAAAAAGAAAATGATATTGTTAATAAATATAGAGGTAGATGGGGAGGAAAGATATAATTATGAATAAAGGAATATCAGTTATTATTAGAACTCGTAATGAAGAAAGGTATATTGGTCATGCTATCCAATCTGTTTTAGATCATATTCATAAGCCGGAAATAATTATAATTGATAATGGTTCAAATGATGAAACTGCCCAAATAATAAGAATGTTTTTGCAGGATAAAAGACTTAAGGATAATAATAGTAAAAATTATACAGATATAAAAATATTCTCTATCAATAAATATACCCCTGGAAAATCCTTAAATTTTGCTATCAAAAAAGCAAAGAATGAAAATATAATGATAATGTCAGCTCACTGTGTGTTAAATAAAATAAATCTAGAAAAACATATAAAAGACTTGGAAAAAAATATTTCAATATTTGGTAATCAAATTCCTATTTATTATGGAAAAAAGATAACTAAAAGATACATATGGAGTCATTTTGAAAGCAAACCCAAAATAAATATGTTTTCTAAATTAGAAGATAGATATTTTCTGCATAACGCTATTGCCATTTATAAAAGAAAATTTATGCTAAAAAATCCATTTAATGAGAATCTACAAGGTAAAGAAGATAGATATTGGATAAATGACCTGATGAAAAGCAAAAAATATAACTACCTTTATGACCCTCAACTAGAAATATTTCATAATTATACCTCTAATGGTAATACCTGGAAGGGTATAGGATAAATTTTAAAAAATAAGTGTCTAAAATTTCTAAAATAAGCTCACACATATACTCATCAGACTATGGTAACAAAAATGTCTTTGGGCAACCAAAAAAGGTGCGTAGTGGGGTCATATTAGAAATTATATCCGATACTAAACATTGTGGGTATGGTGAATCTTATCTTTCTGGATATTTACCTGAAATATCCAAATCAACTCTTGAATATTTTTCTGACATGTTGATTGGAAAAAAAATTGATGATTTAGAAAAATTAATTTTACAACTTAGGATACCCTTTTGTTCAAATAGTGGTTTCATTAAATCTATTACTTCTGCGATAGAAATTGCTTTGTATGATTTAAAATCTAGGATTGATCAGAAACCATTATATGAATTTTTAAATAAAAATTACCGAAATAGTGTGCTTGGTTATGCGAGTGGTGGGTCTGTTATCTATAATGAAAAAGAGATTATTGCTGATGCAAAAATTGCAAAAGATAAATTTAATTTTTATAAAATGAGAGTTGGATACCAAAATCTTACTAAAGATTTAAATAGAATAAAAGCTGCAGTAAAAATAATGGGTGAAGACAAGGTAATGATTGATGCCATCATGGGAACTTTGAATAAGTGGACACACAAAGACCTTACCAAGATACTACCGAAATTAGATAAGATAAACCTAAAATGGATTGAAGAACCAATACACCCTTCTAATTATATTGATTATCAATTAATAAAAAAAAAATCTAAAAATAAAATTGCAATAGGAGAGGCGTATACTTCTTTTCAAGAATTTAAGACTATTATTGAAAATAATTGTTGTGATATAATTCAGCCTGATGTCACTCAATGTGGAATTATTGATACCATCAAAATATGCAAATATGCTAAAAAGAAAAAGAAAAAAATAGCATTACATGTTTGGGGTAG
>CAYZPP010000119.1:0-4101 GCA_964480315.1 uncultured Alphaproteobacteria bacterium
CACATAAAACACAACCGTGAATAGCGCCAACTTTTAAATATAAGCTAGGTTCAGTATTTATAATTTTTGATAAATTCATGATTTGAGAATGATTAATTTTAATCTTAGTATCTAATTTAATATCATCAATTTCTGACATTAAATCACCAAACACAGTACCTTGAGCACATCCCGATGTATTAATTTTTTTTTTTAATTTATATTCAAAATTTGTTTTTGAATTAGTCCTGACAACAATTGTCTTAAGATCAGAATGATATTCAATTTTTTTTATATCTAAAATATCTTTCAACATCCCCTGATTATATAAATAGCCAATTGCCAAATACTCGGGATAGTCATTAATAGTCATCATAGTAACAATTTCTTGATTATTTAAATAAAGTGTTAAAGGCTTCTCAATTATAATTGGTAAATTAACAGCTTCCCCTTTTTCATCTAAAGATTTTTTAAGTTTAAATAATCTTCTATTGTTTACACTAGGTTTAATAATAAAATCTGACATTATTATCTTAATTGTAGTATGGTGTTCAGGTGAAAACAATAGCTGTGATAGGGTGGAAGAATAGTGGAAAAACAACTTTAGTTTCTAATTTGACTAATTATTATTCTAAGAAAGGAATAAAAGTCGGAGTAGTGAAGCATGCTCATCATAATTTTGACATAGATCACGAAGGTACTGATAGTTACAAAATAAGAAAATCAGGTGCGTACAAAACAACTATTGCTTCAAATATACGTTTAGCACACATGATTGAAGCAGAAAATTTAGACATTGATATTGATAAAATTATTAACATGAACAAGGATTGTGAAATTCTAATTTTTGAGGGTTTTAAAAATTTTAGCCAATTTAAAAAAATCGAAGTATCTTTAAAAGTTAACAATAAAGATGAATTGCATATAGACATAGCAAATGTATTAGCGATAGTTACTGATAATAATAAAGAATATTCCATTCCTAAATTTGATCATGATCATATTTCTTCAATAGCAGAATTTATTATTGAAAACACATGAAAAAACTTATATCAAAAAATCAAGCAATTAATTTAATACGAAAAATAAAATTTAAATCCCCCATATCAAATAATGAGAAACTTTTAGACTTATTAGACCGTAAATCTATAAATAAAATATATTCACCGATCAATTTACCCGAACTTCCAACTGCTGGTCTAGATGGATATATTATACCAAGCCTTAAATCAGAAAAAATAAAAATTCATAAAAAAGAAATCTCGTGTGGGCTGAAGTTCTTAAATCTTGATCGAAACTTTGCTTATAAAATTAATACTGGAGCCTCAGTGGATCCGTATTTTAAATATTTAGTCCCTTTAGAGAAAACTGAAGTAACTAATGGAAAATTGATTTTTGATAGAAAAAATGCCTCAACAAAAGATATAAAAAAAATAGGAGAAGACTTAAAAAAAAATGCATTAATTTTAAATTCAAATGAACGTATAACGGAGTTTAAGATTGCATTACTTGCTTCTGTAGGAATTAAAAAGATAACTGTGTTTAAAAAAATTTCCGTGGGTGTTTTTTCAATTGGAGATGAATTAGTAGACCCTTCTAAATCTAAAAAAAATAAAAGTAAAATTTTTGACTCTAATAGATATCAAATTATTAATTTTTTAAAAAAATGGCCAATTAACATTGTTGATCTTGGTATTTTAAAAGATAATGAAAAAATAATTTCAAGTTTTTATAAAAAAAATATTTCAAAATTTGATTTAATTATTAGTTCTGGAGGTTCATCTTCAAGTAATAAGGATTTTATTTCAAAATTTTTAGAAGAAAAATCAAATATAATATTTAAATACATTAAGATTAAGCCAGGGAGACCTATTATATTTAGCTCTTATAGCAATACTTTTTTATTTTCATTACCGGGTAATCCTTTAGCGGTAAGTATTAATTTACTATTTATAGTATCTGAATTTCTTAATTTATTTAGTTTTGGTAAATCTCTTATTTCTCATGATGTTTTTTCTGGATTTTCAATAAATAAAAATAATAATTTTAATAACTTCTACAGAGTTAAAGTTGATAATAATAATATTGCACACTTATTCAATTCTTCAGGTTCTGCAAAATTAATTTCTCTTAGTGGTGCTGACGGCTTAGTTGAGATTCCTAATAATATTAGTACTGTTAATAAGGGTGACAAATTAAAATTATTTAAGTTTTAAACTTTATGTGAACAATTTTTTTTACCACTTTAATTGAAACAATTTTATAATTATTCTCATTGCAATAGTTTCTAAAATCAAACTTTGATAATATATCATCACTCTCTACATAAATTTGTGATCCTTTCTCAAATTTTTTAATAAACCTTGTTGCTTTTAATACTGGTATCGGACATTCGTAACCTTTTGTGTCTAGATAATGATAATTTTTAGCCATTGTTCAATATAACTTTTATCATATTTTTATAATAATAATTACTTATTAATATTTGCTTATCAATTAGTTATTTTTATATATATAATTAAACCTCACCTAATGGATATTAAAAATTTAAAAATTTTACTAGTGCTTGATGATGAAAAGCATTTTAAGAGAGCTTCGGAAAAACTTGGTATTTCTCAGCCAGCTCTTTCCATGAAATTAAAGTCTTTGGAAAATGAATTAGGAATAACTCTTGTTAAAAGAGGTAAAAATTTTATTGGCTTAACTTCAGAAGGGATTATGCTTAAAAAACGTTTCAGCAATATTGTAAAAGAGTATTCTGAGATAAAACAATTAAGTTCTGAGTTTAAGAATAGTCTTACTGGCACTTTAAGAATTGGCATTATTCCAACTGCACAACTTGAAATTTCTAATTTAATTAATTTTTTTGCTCTAAAATATAAAAATGTTAAAATTAAAATTTACTCAATGCCGTCAAGCAAAATTGATGAACAACTGCATGATTATAAGCTGGATATAGGTATTACTTATTTAGAAAATGAACCTATTATGGGTGTAGACAAAATCCATTTTTATAATGAAAAGTATTTTTTAATTACCCCAGAAAAATCATTTGAATCTAAGGAATTTGTTAAGTGGTCCGAATGTAAGGATTTAGATTTTTGTTTATTGTCAGAAGATAATCAATTTAGAAGAATTCTTAATACTGTTTTTAAAGAAAAAGGATTCGAACCAAAAGTTTTATTAGAATCTAATTCATTAACTCAAATTTTTGCTCAAATTAACATGTCAAATCTTTCAACAATTATGCCCTTTTTCTTTACGCAGGCTTTTAATTTTCATAATAAAACAAACTTTTATAAGCTTGTTGAACCTAAGATCAGTCATAAAATTGGTATTATTTTTATTAAAGATAATAGTCCGTCACCATTGAAAGATAATTTCATAAAATTCGCCAAATCTTTTGATAAGTAAAAATTATCAATTGATCATTCCTTACCCCTTGATTGATTATCAAAAAAATATAATTGTTATTTAAATACTTATGGAAAACAAAAAAAAAATTCATCCAGGTTCTGGCAGAAGGAATGCACTAACTCACAATAAAGGTAGACAAGCAGACGATACTTCTGTTGATGAACTCATGAATTTAATTCCCGCTGATTTCTTTAGGCAAAGAGACATGCTTATTGAAAGTTTCCACTTAATTCAAGATAAATACAAATGTTTGTCTTATAAACATCTATCTGCTTTATCTGAATTAACTAACCTTCCTTTAACTGAAATTTATGAAACTGCTTCTTTTTATGCTCATTTTGATATTATAGAAGAAGGTGAAAATACTCCTCCTCCTATTACAATCAGAGTTTGCGATAGTATTACTTGCGAGATGAATGGTTGCCAGTCTTTAGAGAAAAAAATTAAAGAAAAATTTAGCCCAGATGTTAGAGTTGTTCGAGCTCCGTGTATGGGTCGTTGTCATCAGGCCCCCGTAGTGGAAGTAGGTAAAAGACATGTTACTTACGCTTCAACTGATAAGATTAAAGCAATTCTAGAATCCAATGAAATTAAGCCAATAATACCTAATTATATCAGTTTTGATGACTATAAAAAAAACGGTGGATATAAATTGCTAGAGCAATGTTTATCTAATTCAAAAGACCCAATGAAATTAATTGAAGA
>CAYZPP010000120.1:0-4068 GCA_964480315.1 uncultured Alphaproteobacteria bacterium
TGAAAATACACCCCTAGAAGATAGTATTTCTCTTTTCGAAGAAGGTATTGCTCTTAAAGAGGTTTGCGAAGAGAAACTTAAAAATGCGAAACTAAAAATTGAAAAAATAATTAAATCGAAAAATTCAATAGCTACTGAAGATTTTGAATGATTTTTAATGATCAAAGATTATTTAAGTTTAAAAAAAATTTTGAATTAAAGTCTACAAAGGAACTTCTAAGAGTTAAAAATTATGAAAAAAATATTTATAAAGCTATTCAATATTCTTTTTCTACTGGAGGAAAAAGATTAAGGCCTTTTTTAATATTTTTTTTTGGTTCACTATTTAAACTTAATGAAAAAACTCTTTTTGATATAGGTATTACTGTCGAACTAACACACACTTATTCACTAATTCATGATGATTTACCTGCTATGGATAATGATGATATTAGGAGAGGTAAGCCAACCATTCATAAAAAATTCGATGAAGCTACGGCAATTTTATGTGGAGACGCTCTACAAGTTATAGCATTTAGCAAAATTTCTAAGTCTAATTTTATTTCCGATAATCATAAAATCAAAATTATAAATCTTTTATGCGAATGTAGTGGGCTTAATGGATTAATAAGTGGTCAAAGTCTAGACCTAAAAATGAAAAAAAATTCATCTATCTTAAGTATTGATAAAATGCATGATTTGAAAACTGGTGCTCTGTTTAAATTCTGTTTTGTTTCTTTGGGTATCTTAAAAAATCTGAGCCCTAAAGAAATTAAATTATTAGAAAAGTTATCTTTAGAATTTGGAAAAATTTTTCAAATTACTGATGATTTACTTGATTTTAATGGCTCTTATAAAAAAGCTGGTAAAAAACTTAGAAAAGATGTGAATAAACCAAATATTGCTTATAAAATTGGTTTAAATGAATGCTCAAAAAAAATATTAGATCACAAGAATAAATTTATTAAATATTGTGTACAGCTGGGTTTTGATAATATAGATATTGTAAATATTGACTTGTTGTTAAGTCATGTTTCTAGAAGAGATTTTTAATGAAATTTATTAATAAAATAAACAATCCTAATGATTTAAAGAAATTTTCTGTCGATGATCTTGTCAATATTTGCCATGAATTACGAAATTTCACTATTGAGGCTGTCTCAAAAACAGGAGGGCATCTAGGTGCTAGTTTGGGAGTAGTAGAATTAACGGTAGCATTACATTATATTTTTAATACGCCCGATGATAAGATTATCTGGGATGTTGGTCATCAGGCTTATCCACATAAAATACTTACAGAGCGTAAAAATAAGATTCATACTTTAAGAAAAAAAAATGGCCTCTCTGGATTTACTAATAGGTCTGAGAGTATTTACGATCCATTTGGTGCCGCTCATAGTTCAACTTCACTGGCTGCTAACTTAGGTATGACCGTTGCAAGAGATATTCTAAAGAAAAAATTTGATGTCGTGAGTATTATTGGTGATGGTGCAATGAGTGCTGGTATGGCATTCGAAGGACTTAATAATATTGGGCATTTAAATAAAAATTCATTAATTATTTTAAATGACAATGAAATGTCTATAGCGAAACCTGTTGGTGCAATGAGTAACTACTTAGTAAAACTATTGAGTTCAAAGACCTATATAAATGTTAAGGATGCAATTAAAAAATTTACCAGCAATCTACCACCTGAAGTTGAGAACTTTGCTAAGAAAACTGAAGAGTACCTTAAGGGCTACATAACAGGAAATACTTTATTTGAGGAATTGGGATTAAATTACATCGGTCCAATTGATGGTCATAATGTAGTCTTGCTCGCTGATTTATTTAGAAAATTTAAAGATAAAGAGTTAACAGGACCAATATTTCTTCATTTAGTCACAGAAAAAGGAAAAGGCTATGCTCCTGCTGAACAATCTTCAGACAAATTTCATGGAGTTTCTAGTTTTGATATTAGTTCAGGTACTCAAAAAAAATCAAAAGAAACTACTTACACAAAAGTAGTAGGAGAGACATTATTAAAAATTGGAAAACTTGATAGTAAAGTAGTTGCGATAACGGCTGCTATGCCAGGTGGAACGGGAATTACAGATTTTCAAAACAAGTTTCCTGATAGATGTTTTGATGTGGGAATTGCAGAACAGCACGCTGTAACATTTGCTGCAGGCCTATCTACTGAAGGAATTAAACCTTATGCAGCAATATATTCAACATTTCTTCAAAGGGCCTATGATCAAGTAGTTCATGATGTTGCAATTCAATCTCTTCCTGTAAGATTTTTAATCGATAGATCAGGCTATGTTGGCGCTGATGGCGCCACTCACTCTGGATCATTTGACTTAACATACTTAACTTGCCTTCCTAATTTTATTGTCATGGCGCCTTCTAATGGAAATGATCTTAAGGATATGATTTATACTTCTCTTTTCATTAATAAAAATCCATCTGCTATAAGATATCCGAGAGATACAGTAGTTAATTATAATGAAAAATCTAAATTTAAAAAAATTCCTATTGGGAAATCAAATACAATTCAAAAAGGAAATAAAATAGCACTTCTAAATCTTGGTAATAGACTTTCAACTGTCAGAGAAGTATCTAAATTGTTAGAGGAAAATTATAAAATAAAACCTTCAATTATAGATATGAGATTTGCCAAGCCGATTGATATATCTATTTTAAAGTCATTATTAAAAAACCATGATTGTTTTGTGACGATTGAAGAAAATTCAATAGGAGGATTTTCAGCTCAAGTTAATCATTTTTTTCTTGAATTAAAAAAGACTCCCAAAATAGTGAATTGTTTCATGCCGGATCTATTTATAGATCAATCAGATATTCAGGACCAATATAAAATGGCTAAGTTAGACAGCGATAGTATTTATAATAAAATAGTTAAAAAGTTTTTAAGTTAGATTCTTTTTAGAGTTATTGATCATTATAAGATCAGCTAAAACAAAAGCTGTCATTGCTACTCCAACCGGAACTGCCCTAATACCAACACATGGGTCATGACGACCTTTAGTAGATATAGTCGTATTTTTTTTATTTTTTGATATGGTCTGTTTTGGATCTAAAACAGAGCTTGTAGGTTTTACTACATATCTAAATACAATATCTTGACCCGATGATATTCCGCCTAAAATACCACCCGAATTATTTGATAAAAAATTAATTTTATTATTTTTGATTTGCATTTGGTCTGAAGAGGTCAGTCCGTCTTGTTCGACAATATTAAATCCAGCTCCAAACTCAATTCCTTTCACTGCATTTATAGACATAATAGCTTTAGATAATTCACTATCTAATTTCTGATAAATAGGTTCACCAATATTTTCTGGCATATTACTTACACGAACTTCTATGACAGCACCTAAGGAAGATCCCTGTTTTCTATGTTTTAAAACTAACTTTTCCCAAATAGGAATAATTTCATTATTTGGAGCAAAAAATGAATTTTTATTAATTAATTTTGTATTCCATTTTAAACTACTTATTTTTTCAGATCCTATTTGAATTACTGCGCTATCTATCTTAATTTTTTTAAATTTTGTATTTCTTATTAAGATTTCAGATAAAGCACCAGCCGTAACTCTCATTGCAGTTTCCCTAGCGCTAGACCTTCCTCCACCCCTATAATCATAGTTTTTATATTTACTCCAATAAGTATAATCAGCGTGCCCAGGTCTAAATTTATCTTTTATTTCTGTGTAGTCTTTGCTTCTTTGATCATTGTTGTGAATAATAAAAGAAATTGGAGCGCCTGTAGTTTTTCCTTCAAAAATTCCAGATAAAATTTTAACTGTATCATCTTCTTTTCTTTGTGTTGTAAATTTTGACTGACCTGGCTTTCTTAGATTAAGTTTACTCTGAATATAGTTGAGATCTATTTTAATGTTTGAGGGGAAACCATCTACTACGCATCCTATAGCTTCACCATGACTTTCTCCCCAGGTAGTAAATTTTAATAAATTTCCAAAAGCATTATGTGACATATTCTAAAATTAATCTTTACTTGAAAATTCCTCTAATAAATTCGAAACATTTTTAGCTTCATCTACAGCCACCATTCCCACAGTATGATAT
>CAYZPP010000121.1:0-4054 GCA_964480315.1 uncultured Alphaproteobacteria bacterium
GTTGATATTGAAAAATTAAAAAATAGCTTAACTAAATTATCAAAAAAAAAAATATCTTTAGATATTAAAGAAATTAAAAAACCTGAAATTGATGCTGTTCTTTTAGCTGATTCTATTGCAAAACAGCTTGAAAAAAGAATTGCATTTAGAAAAGCTATGAAGAGATCTGGTCAAACTGCAGCTAAAATGGGCGCAAAAGGTGTTAAAATTGTTTGTGCTGGGAGATTAGGTGGTGCTGAAATCGCTAGAACTGAAAAATTTTCAGATGGAAGTGTTCCTTTACATACATTAAGAGCTGATATAGATTATGCAACCGCGCGTGCTCTTACTACTTATGGTATCATTGGTATTAAGGTATGGCTCTTTAAGGGTGAAATCAAAACGAATATCAAAGAAGAAAAACAAGAAAAGAAAGACATATAGTTATGCTACTTCCAAAAAATACAAAACATAAAAAACAATTCAAAGGAAGAATTCATGGCCACGCTAAGGGTAACCATGAATTAACTTTTGGTGTTTTTGGTTTAAAGTCAATGCAACCGGAGAGAATTTCATCAAGGCAAATCGAAGCCTCAAGAAGAGCAATAACAAGGCATCTAAAAAGAGCAGGCAGATTATGGATAATGATTTTTCCTGATGTGCCAGTTACTGGTAAGCCAGCTGAAGTAAGAATGGGTAAAGGAAAAGGTAATATCGATAGATGGGTTTGTAGAGTTAAGCCAGGAACTATAATGTTTGAAGTTGATGGTGTGGATAGAGAATTAGCAAAAAAAGCTTTCGCACTAGCATCAGCTAAACTTCCAGTAAAAACTAGTTTTATAGCATTGGACAGTTATTAAATGAAATCTAACAAAGAAATTAATGATTTAAAGAAAGAAATTTTTAATCTTAGGGTTATGAAAAAAAGTGGACAACTCACTGATACTTCACAATTCAAAAAAATAAGAAAAAAAATTGCTGTTTTTATGACAAACGAAAAGAGTGTTAAAAATGCCTAAAAGAATTCTATCCGGCAAAGTAGTAAAAAAGTCAGGCGATAAGACAATTTCTGTACTTGTTACCAGACAGACAACCCATCCTATTTATAAAAAAATTATTAGAGTTTCTAAAAAATACTTAGCTCATGATGAGGGTAATAAATTTATTATTGGAGATCATGTTAAAATTAAAGAATCAAAACCAATCTCAAAGAAAAAAAATTGGGAGGTCATAGTTAAATGATTCAAACAGAATCACAATTACTCGTTGCAGATAATTCAGGTGCAAAATTAATCCAATGCATAAAAGTAATAGGCGGATCTAAGAGGCGATACGCTAGAATTGGAGATATAATTATTGTCTCTATTAAAGATGCTATACCAAGATCAAAAGTAAAAAAAGGTGAAGTTCAGAGAGCTATCATTGTAAGAACTAAAAAACCTTTGATTAGAGGTGATGGTACATCTATTAAGTTTGATTCTAATTCTGCTGTTCTCTTAGATAAGCAAAATGAACCCATTGGCACTAGAATTTTTGGCCCTGTAACTAGAGAACTTAGAAAAAAAAATATGATGAAGATAGTTAGTTTAGCCCCTGAGGTACTTTAATATGATAACAAAATATAAAAAAGGTGACGAAGTGATTGTCAAAACAGGAAAAGATAAAGGTAAAGTAGGTAAAATTTCAAAAATCCTTAATAATATTGATAAAGTCATTATTAACGGTATTAATGTCTCAAAAAAACATGAAAAAGCTTCACAGGATTCAAAAGGTGGCATTGTAGATAAAAGTATGCCATTACATGTATCCAATATTCTTGCCTATGATTCAAAATCAAAAAAAGGTAGTAAAATTGGATATAAAAAAGAAGACGGAAAAAAGATTAGAATTTTAAAAATAAATGGAGAAAACTTTTAACAAATGAGCAACGTTCAAGAAATTTTTAATATTAATGACCAATTATCTAAAAATTTAGAAATAAAACACCATTTAGCATTACCTAAAATTAATAAAATAATAATTAACGCGGGCATTGGTAAGCAAAAAGAGGACAATAAAGCGATTGAGAAGATCAAAAAAGACATGTCTTTATTATCAGGACAATTACCGGTAATTAAGTATGCAAAAAAAGCTATTGCTTCATTTAAAATCAGGGAGGGTATGCCTGTTGGTCTGACTGTTACTTTAAGAAAAGAAATTATGAAAGAGTTCTACGATAGATTAGTTAATATAGCTATGCCTAGAATTAAAGACTTTAGAGGATTTTCTAGAAAGTCTTTCGATGGAACTGGAAATATAACAATTGGTATCAGAGATCACATTATTTTCCCTGAAATAAGTGTTGAAAATGTAGAAAACTTATTCGGATTTGATATCACTATAGCTACATCAGCAAAGGATGATAAGGAAGGGTATGAGTTATTAAAACTAATGAATTTCCCTTTTTATAATTAATTATGGCAAAACAAAGCTCAATACAGAAAAATCAAAATAGGAAAACTCTTATCGATAGATTAAGAGACAAAAGACTTATGTTAAAAAAATCTATTAAAAATAAAGATTTACCTTTTGAAGATAGGATTAAACTACAAATTAAAATTGATAGTTTGCCTAGAAACTCAAGTAAAATAAGATTTAGAAATAGATGCTTCTTATCTGGTCGTCCAAGAGGTGTTTATAGTAAATTTGGATTATCTAGAATTGCAATACGTGATTTGGCTGGTAAAGGTCAAATACCAGGTTTAACAAAGGCAAGTTGGTAACATGAGTGATACTTTAGCAGATATGATTACAAGAATCAGAAATGGACAAAAAGCTCAAAAAGTTGAAGTTGAATCCATCTATTCAAATTTAAATTTAAGAGTATGTGAAGTTCTTAAAAAAGAAGGCTTTATTGAAGATTATAAAAAGCAAGGTGAAATTAAAAAAAATATTTTGATTAAACTTAAGTATTATAATGGAAAACCATTGATTCAAAAAATACAAAAGATTTCAAAGCAAGGATGTAGAGTTTATAGTTCATCGGCTGAACTACCAAAAACTATTGGCGGTTTAGGCGCTACTATTGTTTCAACATCAAAGGGTGTTATGACTGATAATGATGCTAGAAATCAAAAATTGGGAGGAGAAGTCTTAATTTCTGTATTTTAATTATGTCCCGTTTAGCAAAAAATCCAATTATAATAAATGATGAAGTTAAAGTGACTATCGTCGACAATCTATTAAATGTTGAAGGTAAGCTGGGGAAATCTATTACAGAAATTCCAAAAAGCATTAATGTTAACATTGATGAAAATAAGATTATGTTAACAAGTGATGATAAAGCTTTGCTAGGAACTATTTATGCAAATATTAAAAATGAAATTATTGGAAATTCAAAAGGCTTTGAAAAAAAATTAGAATTAGTTGGTACAGGTTATAAGGCTAGCGTTAGTGGTAGTGAACTTATTTTGTCATTAGGCTATAGTCATGATATTAATTTTAAAATTCCTGTAAACATAGTCATTAAGGTTGAAAAAAATATTAATGTTTCTGTATCAGGTTCAAGTAAACAGTTGGTTGGTCAAGTAGCAGCTGAAATTAAAAGTTACCGTAAACCTGAACCTTATAAGGGAAAAGGAGTTCGTTATGCAGGCGAAAAAATATATAGAAAAGAAGGTAAGAAAAAATAATTATGGTTAAAAATTTATCTACAATAGACAGAAGAAAAATAAGAGTAAGAAAAAAACTTAATCATATACAGAAGCACAGACTTCATGTTTTTAGGTCATCTAAACACATTTATGCTTCAATAACTTCTATTAAAAATGATGTCACTTTGTGTTCTTATTCATCTATGAAAATTAAAAAAGATGATAATCAAAAAAAAATTGATATTGCTAAAGTCGTAGGATTAAAAATTGCTGAATTAGCTTTAGAAATAGGCGTTCAGGAAGTTAAATTTGATAAAGGTCCATATAGATACCACGGTAGATTAAAAAGTTTGGCTGATGCAGCTAGAGAAAAGGGTTTAAAATTTTAATGGAAAAAAGTGATAACGACACAATAGAAAAATTAATTGAAATTAGAAGAGTCT
>CAYZPP010000122.1:0-4050 GCA_964480315.1 uncultured Alphaproteobacteria bacterium
ATTAAATAAAAAACAAATAGAAAAACTAATTCTTTCCAATTCTTTTAAGTCCATTTATCCAAATAAGAATATTTTAATTGCCAACTTAGAAGAGATATTAAAGAAAATGGAATCAAATTCTCTATTTGAAAATGATATTAATGATGATCATTTCTTAAATTCAAATAAATCAATTGAATTAGATGAAATAAAATCTGAATTTGATAGTTATGGGTTTCTTTTCTCTACAAGAAAACAGACAGATTTATTAGCTAAAATTAATAATAGTAGTTTTGGCGAATTGACTTCTAATAAAGTTGTATTTAACAATTCTTTCTATTTTTATGTTATTAAAGTTCAATATAAAACCACAAGAAATGGAAAGAGATTCATTCTTCTAACAGTAATAAATGAGTCTGGTAATTTTGATTTGAGACTTTTTGATGACGAAGTTGATGCTTCTATTTTCCAAGCCAATTTCATAAAGACTATTATTAAATCTTCAATAAAAGATGATTTTTATAATCAAAATATAAAAGAAATTTATCTTTCTTCAGAAAAAGAGCTCTTATCAAAAATAACTAACTTTACATACAAGGATATTTTAGAACTAAATTTGAGTGAAAGCGATTCAAGTTATGAAATTATGGGTAATAACGGGATAATTTCTCTTTCTTTACATTAAATACTTGTATTTTTTTGAATTTATATTAAAAAAAAGTCAAAAAACAAACTAATGTCACTTCGGTGTTTTCGTAGCATTAGTTGAAGTACAACCGGAGGTTTATATGAATATTGAAATATCACTAGAAGATCTACTAAAAAATGGTTCTCATTTTGGACATAATAAAAAACGCTGGAACCCTAAAATGGGTAAATTTATTTATGGTGAAAAAAATGGAACTCACATTATTGATTTAAGAAAATCTCTTCCACTTTTAGAGAACTCTATTAAATTTGCTTTTGAAAGTGCTAAGCAGAATAAAAAATTTCTTTTTGTATCTACAAAAAAACAACATTCTGAGATAGTAAAAAATATAGCTGAAGAAACTGGAAATTTTTATGTAAATTTTAGATGGCTAGGTGGTATGTTAACAAATTGGAATACTGTTAAGAAATCTATTAATACCATTATTGAGTATGAAAATATCTTGTCCTCTGAAGATAATGTATTTACTAAAAAAGAATTAGGTGATTTTGAGAAAAAAAAAATTAGACTAGAAAAAACCTTAGGTGGAATTATGAATATGAAAAATACACCTGATGTAATCTTTGTCATTGATACGAACAAAGAGCATATTGCTGTCCTTGAGGCAAAAAAGTTAGGAATTCCAATTATTGGAATAGTTGATACTAATTGTGATCCTGATCTTATAGATTACCCAATTCCAGCTAATGATGATGGAGTTAAATCAGTGCAATTTATTTTAGATAACTTTAGTAAGGTTATCAAGTTACCTAAAGAAAATACTAGTGTTCCTGATGAGACGGATTCTAAAAATGACTAGTCTGGAACTCATTAAAAAACTAAGAGACACCACTGGAAGTGGTATTGTTGATTGCAAAAAAGCATTAACTGAAAACAGTGATGATCTAGAAGCATCCATAAAATGGTTAAGAGAAAAAGGAATTTTAAAAGCACAAAAAAAGCAAGATAGAGAAACTAAAGAAGGTATTATTTGTTTTTATTTCTCTCCTACCTCTAGCGATTTCACTATTTGTAAAATAACATGTGAAACAGATTTTGTTGCTAAAAACGAAGATTTTTTATCTTTTGCAAATGTTATTACAAATAGTATTCATGAAAATAGTTCTCCTAATAAAATTTCAAAGGGTTCTTTTGATGATATTAAATCAATACAAAATAATGGTAAATCAATAGAACAAATTCTTACGGATGCAATTTCTAAAATTGGAGAAAATATTCAAATTGATAGTTTTACGTCATATAAGACTAATGATCTTATTTTTTTAACTTATCTTCATAACAAATATTCAGAAAATGCTTCAAAAATTGGTAGTGTTATTGGGTTAAATGTGAGTGGTAATTTATCTGATGAAGATAAAGCTAATTTAAAAATTTTACCCATGCAACTTTCTGCTATGAAGCCCATCGCTATTTCTGAAGAATACTTAGATCCCAAAATACTTGAAGATGAAACTGATATTATTAAAAAACAAATGAGTGATGTTAAAAATGACAAAATGGAACAAATAATAAAAGGTAAATTAAATAAGTTCATAAAAGAAAATACCCTTTTAAGTCAAACCTTAATATCTGATCCAAAAAAATCTGTACAGCAATTACTGGAGGATATTGGAAATAAAAATAGCCTGTCTATTAAAATTATGCATATGGACCTTTATTCTATATAATCACTATTGTATGTATAAAAATATACTTCTAAAAATCTCTGGTGAAACCTTGGCAGGGAGTGGAAAATTTGGTTTTGACTTTGATGTCTTAAACAAATTATGTAAAAATATTAAAAAAATTCATAATAAAAAAGTAAAAATTTCTATAGTTATTGGTGGTGGTAATTTTATGAGGGGCAGTGAATTATCTAATGGCGTATTAGACAGAGTGACTTCAGATTATATGGGAATGCTAGGTACTGTAATGAACTCTATGGCATTGCAATCAAATCTTGAAAAATTAGGTGTTCAAACACGTGTAATGACAGCTCTTAATATTAATCAAATTGCAGAACCCTATATAAAAAGAAAAGCTTCTCGTCACTTGGATAAAAATAGAGTTGTTATATTTGCAGCAGGTACAGGAAATCCATATTTTTCTACAGATACTGCAGCAGTCTTAAGAGCTTCAGAAATGAAATGTGAAGTTATTTTAAAGGCTACAAAAGTTGATGGAATATACGATAAAGATCCTGTCAAAAATAAAAATGCAAAAAAAATATCAAAGATAACTTATAATGAATTTTTAAATAAAGAAATTAAAGTAATGGATGCTACTGCTATTAGCCTTGCAAAAGATAGAGGATTGCCAATAGTTGTATTTTCTATGCTTGACAGTTCAAATATTTTAAAAATAATTGATTTAAAAGGTAAATACTCAATAATTAATTAATATGATTGATTTAAATAACTGTATTCATGAAATGGATGGTGTTACAAAATCATTCAAAACAGAAATATCTAATATTAGAACTGATAGAGTTTCACCAGATGCTCTTAATGGAATAATTATTGACAGCTATGGTTCTAAAATGAAATTAAACCAAATTGCAAATATCACTAATATTGATAATAAATCATTGAATATATCTGTGTGGGATATTAATTTACTGCAAGTTGTGGAAAAATCTTTGATAGACTCAAATTTAGGCGCAAACCCACAGTCTAATGGATCAAATATAATTTTATCATTCCCTGATTTAACTAGTGAGAGAAGGAAGGAATTAGTAAAAATAATTTCTGATATTTCAGAAAAATATAAAGTTTCCATAAGAAATGTTAGGAGAAAATTTATAGATGAAGTGAAGTTATCTGAAAAAGATAAAAACACATCTCAAGATGAATCAAAAAAACTACAAGAAGAAATTCAAATAATTACTGACAATCATATTAAGACTATAGATATAGATTTTAAGGAAAAAGAAAAAGATCTTCTTAAAATGTAAATGAAAAACAAATTAAAACACCTTTCCTTTATTATGGATGGCAACTTAAGGTGGTCAAAAATAAATAATTTGAATATTAATCAAACTTATAAGATTGGTATAGAAAATTTATTAAAATTATCTAAGTTTCTATTTGAAAAACATAATGTTGAATGCGTCTCTGCGTTTGCCTTATCCACACATAATTTACTAAGATCTAAAACTGTTATTAGATCAATTTTTAATATTTTAGAAGAGTACTTGGATGAGTTTATTGTTAATTCAAATAATTATGATTTTAGAGTTTTTTTTATTGGTGAATTTTCTATTTTTAATGAGGATGTCAGATCCAAAATATTAAAAATTAATAATCTTAAAAATAAGCATAATAAAACATTAATTATTGCTCTAAACTATAGTGGTAGGGACGACCTTAATCAGGCTTCGATTA
>CAYZPP010000123.1:0-3991 GCA_964480315.1 uncultured Alphaproteobacteria bacterium
AACCCGTGTCTTCACCGTGAAAGGGTGATGTCCTAACCGCTAGACGAAGGAGACAACTACACGGAAATAAAATAGCTAGATTTAATCAAAAATCAATCAATGAATATCTTCAATATGAATTATTACATTTGAGCTATAAGTGTCTCTTTTGACTTTATAGTAACAATCAAGTTCTGTTTTTTGGTTAATGTAAGCCTTAAAAGACTCAACATTAGTATCAAACATCATCCCAGTAACCGAATTGCCTAATTTATCTGATAGTTTACACTTAATATGTTTTTCTTTGAAAATATTTAAAATTTGAAATTTTACATTTTCAGATTTAAAAATTGGCTCATTGTTATTTTGACCAAAGGGACTAAGTAAATCTAAATCTTTTAATAAATTTTCATTAATTAGAGTTAAATCTAAGCTGACTTCGTAATAATTTTCCTGAGTGACTTCGGATCCCGTAAATTTATCTATTAAAAATAATTTAAATGCCTGCCAGGATTTTTTTTCTAACGTAAAACCACAAGCTTTTGCATGCCCTCCTCCTTTTATGATAATCCCTTTTTCAGCAGCCTCCATCATTAATGTTCCAATATTTATCCCACCCAGAGACCTACCCGAACCCACAATGAATTGATCTGAATCTGTCATAACAAATGAAGGTCTTTTATTAGTTCTCATTAATCTACCAGCTATAATTCCAAGAACACCAATATGCCATGTAGCATCATAATAAAAATTGATTAGATTTTGATTATCCTCTTTACGATCACTGATAGAGTTAATAATTGAAGTTTGAATTTTTTGTCTTTCTTGGTTTTTTCCACCAATGACTGAAGAATATTGAGCAGCTAAATGAATATTAGGAGAAGAAAGTAAATTATAACCTAAATAAGACTCACCCATTCTTCCACCAGCATTTATTCTTGGACCCAACACGTAACCTAAATGATATTCTGAAATTACTTGTTTTATTTTAGCTTCATTAATTAAAGTCATTAATCCTTTATTTTTATTATCAGAATTAAAAATTTTTAAACCCTGCTTAACAAAAGATCGATTAATTGAATTTAGAGGGACCAAGTCACAAATTGTTGCTAAGGCAACTAAATCTAAATATTGAAGAATATCTTTATTATAAAATATTTCTTTTTTAGTTAAATAAAAAACAACCAAAAATACTAATGATGTTGTACATAGATCATTTAAAACTGACTGGTCTTTAGTATATTTTGGGTTAATTAAAATCACATCTTCAAAAGCATCACCACATTCATGATGATCTATAATTAATAATTGAGAATTATTTTCTTTAACTAGTTTTTGCTCTTCTAAATTATTACTCCCACAATCTAAAAAAATAATATGATTATTATTCTCAAGCAGTTTTTTTACAGCTAATGGATTAGGACCGTAACCTTCTGTAAGTCTATTTGGTATGTGTATTTCTACTTCAATATCAAACTGGGTTAAAATATTTTTCAATATAGCAGCAGAACTTGCGCCATCAACATCGTAATCTGAAAAAATTCCTATCTTTTTGATTTCTTTAACTTCGTTAAAAAAATTTATTGTTTTTTCAATATTAGCTAATTTCTCAATTTTACTAAAAGTAATATTATCTTTCAATTTAGAAGATAAAAAAGATTTTATATTAGTAATTTTTCTAGTTATTAAAAGTTCAGAAAGGGTTATGGAGATATTATTTTTTTGAGCTGAAGTAAATACTTCAGAACTATCCGGTATCTCTGCTTGCATCCAGGTAGTTTCAAGAAAGCTATTATTAGTACTCAAGTTTTTTTATATTGAAATTATGGTTACCCACTATATTCCGTACTGTTCCTGTTTTTGATCTCATTACTATAGAATGAGTCTCTCCCATAAATTTATTTGTTTTTACGCCAGGGAGCATAGTTCCATCTGTAACTCCAGTAGCAGAAAACATGATATCACCTTGTGCTAACTCTCGAAGGGAATATATCTTATCTAAATCTGTTATATTAACCTTTGAAGCCCTTAGTTTTTCGTCTTCATTTTTGAATAAAAGTTTGCCTTCCATAAATCCACCAATGCACTGTAATGCAGCCGCCGCTAACACCCCTTCAGGAGCACCACCAATACCGTAATACATATCAATATTGTTATTAGGTAAAACTGAAGATATTACGGCACTCACATCTCCATCCCCTATCATCTTAATCCTTGATCCTAAACTTCTAACTTCTTCAATTATATTTTCATGTCTATCTCTATCTAAGATACAAATTATCATATCTTCAATATTAATATTTTTATATTTTGCCAATTCTCTAATATTAGATTTCAGATCTTGCTGTAAAGAAATAATATTTTTTTCTTTTGGAATATTTGCCGAAATTTTTTCCATATAGACATCAGGAGCATTTAAGAAGCCTCCGTCTTGAGCTAAGGCTATAACAGCCATCGCATTTTCCCCCCCCTTAGCAGTAATAGTCGTACCTTCAAGAGGGTCTAAAGCAATGTCGACTTTAGGTCCACCTTCACCTACTTTTTCACCTATATAGAGCATAGGAGCTTCGTCTCTCTCACCTTCTCCAATAACTACTGTGCCATCTATCGTCATGGCATTCAGTGTGCTTCGCATAGCGTCTACGGCCGCTTGGTCAGCTAGTTTTTCATTACCTCTTCCAATATGTCTTGCTGCAGCTAAAGCTGCATATTCGGTTACTCTTACAAGTTCTATTGCTAAATTCCTATCCAATTTTATCCTCGATTCTAATAGTAGATATTTCTTTCTTAATATAACTATTTTTTTTTAAAATTTTAGTTATTTCAATAATTTTTTTTTGACTAACAACGTTGGAAATAATGACAATCGGAACAGTATTAGAATCTTCAGGATTAAGTTGAATAATTGATTTAATAGAAATTGTTTTATTAGCAAATAATTGAGTTATAGATTTTAAAGCACCAACTTTATTAGCGACAGATAATCTGATATAATAAGATCTATTTCTTGTATTATCATTAACATAAGTAGCTAATGGCATTGAAGCATAATCAGCATTAAAAACTCCATTTATATTACCAGTTATAAACGAGGCAATATCCGATATTATAGAAGTAGCAGTTGGGAAGCCTCCGGCACCCTTACCCATTAAACAAGTTTGAACGAAGTCATCCCCCTCAATAACACAAAGATTGTCTTCAAATTCAGTATTTGCAATTATGCTATTTTCCTTAATAAAACAAGGAGCTATAGAAGAGTAAAATTTTAAACCAATTTTTTCTGAAATAGAAAGTAATTTGAGCTTATATCCTAATTGGAGACCATAGTCTAAATCAATTAGTTTAATATTTTCAATACCATCGTAAGATAAATCCTTAAATTGAAATTTTTGATGAAAAGATAAATTGGATAGTAAAGTTAACTTATGAGCCGCATCTTTTCCTGATAAATCACTAGATGAATTCTGCTCTGCAAAGCCATTCTTGATAGCCAAATTTAATGAGTCTCTAAAGCTAATTTTATTAGAATACATTTGCGATAATATATAGTTAGTTGTTCCGTTAAATATTCCATAAATTGACTTAATTTTTTTTGGTAATATTGAATTTGAAATTACTTTAACAACTGGAACAGCACCTAAAACCGCAGCTTCAAAACCTAAAAATAAATTATTTTTATCAAATAAATTATAGTACAAATTTCCTTTTTCAGCTAATTGGGCCTTATTGGCAGTGATAAGAGATATTTTTTTTTTTACAGCATATTGGTAAATAGAATTTACAAACTTATTTGTCCCTCCTACTACTTCTATAATTAAATCCAACTTCATATCATCTAATGACGATAAATCATCAATCCAATAATATTTTTTTGTATTAAAGATTCTTTTTTTATTCTTATTACTAGCTTTTATTCCAACTATATTTATTTTTTTTTCATTAATTATAAATTTATTTTTTTCAATAATTTTTATTAAAGAACTTCCAACTACACCAAGACCGAATACTGCTA
>CAYZPP010000124.1:0-3942 GCA_964480315.1 uncultured Alphaproteobacteria bacterium
GTCACTTCAGCACGGTTCTGGCTGTTGGGGCAAAGACTCCGTGGAAGCGGGTGAGATTGACGCGCGGTTTAGGCACCAGAGCGGGCAACTTGTCAATGAAATCCATGGGTTCAAATATGACATGCGTTGTGCCACTGCGATAGGGAGTCTTGAACATCAATGTTGACGCCTGTGATTACTGCCGTGGCCAGGTCAAAGTCATTGCCAGCATCGAATATCCCAAGGTGATTGAGCTGATCCTTCAGCACCTCAAGCAGAAAGCGACCAAGACTGATGCCACCAAACAGCGCGAATTATCACCAGAGCGGGCACCACCACTGGCTGCCATATTAAGCGTCTAGATGTCAAAAAAAGCTCAGCCATTGTCGGTCAATTCGTGTCTAAAAATTATAGGCTCGGAAATATGGTTATGAATTTTAGACTGTCATTAGATACATAAATTAGACAGAGGCAATATACTTAAAACTCCTTAAAGGTGCGCGGTCAGTCTGACTTTAATTTTGCTTTAGCCAATGGAGAACATTTATTTCACAGATAAACTTGTGTTGGTCAAAAATTATACTATGCTCAAGAGAACGATAGTAATTTATATACATTTGAAGTGTGAGTATTGGGCTTATCTTTGTATTGTATAAATAGACTTAATGCTTTTTCAATGAAGTTTAGGGAGAAAATTCAATGAAGTTTAGGGAGAAAAAGATGATTATCAAACTATTAAGAATATTAGCTTCGGCGGTTATAATTTTAACTTCGCCTGTAGCTTTGGCGGCGGACACGGGGTCTTTAGATATTTCTGTTGTTGACTTGTCAGGTACTCCCATTGCTGGAGTCACCGTAACCGCATCAACTAAAGACAGCCTGCGAGCAAGATCTGGGGTGAGTGGAAGCGAGGGGCAAATCAAACTAACGGTTCTTGATCCTTCCAGAGATTATGTTATTAAAGGTGCGAAGGAGGGTTTTCATCCAGTAACTGTTAATTCCATCACAGTCATTACAGGCCAAATTAAGAAGCTAAGGGTGGTACTCTATTCGAGCGCTATGCTGGCGGAAGAGGTTGTGACGATAGGTCAAAGGGAGCAAATGGTCGATCTAAGTTCCGCAATTCAAGGGGTGAATCTAAATGTTGACGTTATTGATTCACTTCCTACGTTGAGGAGCTATCAAGATTACTTGCAATTGGTTCCCGGAATTAAACCCACCATAGGCGATACCAAGAACCCATCATCCAAGTCGGGCGTTAACTATTCAGATATTGGTGGTGACTATGGTACATCGACAGACAATACCTACTTCATTGATGGCGTTAATGTCACCGATAATGAGGACGGGCTTGCGTCTGCATCGCTTAACTCGGAGATCATTCAAGAACAGCGTGTGCTCACCGGCAGTTTGCCCGCAGAATATGAGGGGGGTAATGGACTGGTATCCAAGGTTATAACTAAATCCGGAGGCAATGAATTTAGCGGTTCCTTGAATTATTATTTTCAGAACGACTCGTTGGTAAATGACGATGACAACCGGCCTAGCGCTTCGCTGGATAAGTTTGACAGCGCGATTACCCTGGGTGGCCCGCTTATACAGGATAAGCTATGGTTTTTTACCTCCTATCAAGCCAAGCAAGATAAACGAGATATTCCGGACCTGACAACTGAAGAAGTACTGCGAACCTCGACGCAGGACGAAGAGTACAAATTTCTAAAACTCGCCTATCAAGCGACAGATGCTGACTATCTTAGTTTGTCATACTTTGACGATCTGCGTGAGCGTGATGGCAGTTGGAATGACACCACGCCTAACAATCGAGATAGCACTTACGAATGGGACGGCCAAAACTTGATGTTAAGCTGGACCCACGCCTGGGACAATATGTCTCTATCAGTGACTCACGGCCACAATGAAAAGCGTTATACCCGATTGGCCAAAGGTAACGATAATCGCAACGATGTTGCCTATACCAATACAGACTCAACCACGGCTGACCAGGACAAGGGTTCTCAAGGCTCAAACTATTTTAGTACCACAGAAAAAGACCAGTTATCGGTTGAATTTGAATATAATCTCGATTTCGCTCAAGTGACCCATGACTTCAAAGTAGGCTATACCGCAACTGACAATGTATTCTATGAAAACGCACCTTTTTCAGGCACACCCCCAGCGCGCTATACCTCGATCGGTACAGACGATGCTGGAACTGAGCTACGCGACTATACCAGCGGAACGTGGGCCGGTAGTAGAGCCATCAGCGGGGATGACTATGATCGTATTAGGACTGGTCTTGGCGCTGCAAACCACAGTGCGGCGTTTAACGCGGTCGATAGCGACAACAATGGCGTCTTATCGGATGGTGAGATAGAAGCTATCGTATTTGATAGCACCTCGGGTAATCCGACCGGTGACGTCAATGTATACAGGGAGTTACAGGTCGAGGGCGCTCCCCTGAGCTTTAAAACTAAAGGCAAAGCGCTTTATATCCAAGATACTATTTCATTTGAGCAGTGGACCATCAATTTGGGTGTTCGCGGTGAAGAATGGACTCATCATGCGTCCGATGGTTCGAAGATCAGTGAGTTTGATGTAGATTGGGCACCTCGGTTTAGCATTAACTATGATATCGACGGCACAAGTAAAGTGTGGGGGTATATGGGGCGTTACTACGACCCTATCCGAACTAACATGACGTCGTTTGCCGGAACGCTAGCCGGCTCTGTTCGCGACGAACAAGTTTTCGTGAATGGCGACTGGGTGACTTTTAGAACGCGCGGTGGCGCGCAGGTTCAAGATGCACTCTTTGCACCAACGACTAAAACTCCTTACACCGATGAATACTCGATGGGTTATGAGCGCATGCTCACCGATGACATCAGCGCGGCTATCCAGTACACCAAGCGCAAGACTCGTGATATTTTAGAAGACTATGATCTGGGTTTATATTCCGACGTTTTGAAAGGCAGTGATTATGAATTGCCACTGTCCTATTTTGGCTACGATAGTATGCCTGCATCAAACTACGTGATAGCAACGCTAAAAGGAGGAAAAAGAGACTACAAGGGCATTGAACTTGTTGTGACCAAGCGCAGGACCGATGAGCAGCCATTTTTTGTACTCGCGTCGTACACCAATAACACAGCAAAAGGTAGCTCAAATTCCGACTCAAACGCTGACTTCCAGGGTGATGTTGTATGGCTAGACCCCAGAGCTCCAGGAGTGTATGGCAAACAACCAGGTAATATTGAACATCAGATCAAATTCGCCGGCACTTATTATTTTGACAATGGAATCGAACTAGGCGCGGTCTATAATTGGAACTCTGGGTATCTATACAGTAAAACGTTTCTACTCTATCGCCGACACTTACCAGAAAGAGTTGAGACAGCCTATGAGTCTGGAGGATATTCATCCGCATGGTTAGATCCAGATAGCGTTGGAAGTGAGTCAACCCCTAGCTATGGTACTTTGGACGTGCGGGCCAAATATGTTTTAGACTTCAAGCGCTTTCAGGCGGAAGTGTTTGTTGATGTATTTAATCTTCTTGACGATCAAGCGGCCATCGGCGAAATGGATCTGGCTGCGGGCGACGGCGATTATGGGTATGGACAAGCAAACGAGTGGGTTGAACCTCGGTCTATTTACCTAGGGGCTAGAATCTCCTTCTAAGGCTTTTGACTAGGTCAAGGGGAACTTATGTTCCCCTTTTTTTGAGTTTTCAGACCCTTCTCATGTTCTATCCTAAATGTACGGTTCTTTTAAGACCAAATCAGGATGCAGCAATTGAAATCAGTATTTGTTACGCTAACGCCAAACTGCTTGCCGGTGCTAGTATTAATATGCTGATTACTGGTGAGCGTTGGCAGAATGCGCACAATGTCTACCTCATAAGCCAGTCGGCAGTAATGCGGTGGCTATTGGTTTGGACAAGCACATGGCTATCGAGGCAATGCGCAG
>CAYZPP010000125.1:0-3919 GCA_964480315.1 uncultured Alphaproteobacteria bacterium
TATTTAAAGAATTTTAATAAAAGACCTACTGAAAGAGATAAATAGTTTACCCCGTTGTAGTCACATAGATTTATGTAAAATCTATTTGGAGTGAAAGTAAAATAAAGTCTGTAATTGTAAGCTGCTTCAGGAACTTGCTTTCTGTGGTAAAGGTAGTGACCAAACTTAAGGTAACCTCGATTCAGAGTTGTACGGTAAAATCGGCATAACTTAGCAAATTGAAGAAAGTAGAGACGTACATCCGGATATTTTAATAAAGACGTGATAGAAAGTTTACGAATGGCGAAGTCCTCTCGTTTCCTAAAGTTTAACATTAAATGGTGGTTAATAGTGGTAGATCAAACTAAAGTTCAGAAAATATTATAAGATTTGACCTTAGAGACTAGATCAGTTTGTAATAAAACTTCTCGATTTTTAGTTAAAGAGTGTGATCAAAAAATAGGCTCTACAAATCATTGAGTGAAACCCTTACCTTTAAGCAGATTTTTTTTTCTTAAAAAAATTCTTGGTGCATGGTAATACTGGGTAGTGGGCTTTTTTTTTAATCATGTAGTGGAAAATCTTTTTATTTTTCGCAAAGCGAAGAAAGAAATAGTTTCTTTGTCGAAAGAGAAGTAGACACTGAATTTGTAGCCTTTGCGTCACAATAGGTTGTACCTATATAGAAAAAGTTGGCGTCGTTTTTTTTGGTTTGATGATAAAGGTATGTAAACTTTTACAACTAACTTGAATTAGTTATGTACTTTAAGTATTTAAAGTTACAATGAAAAAAGTTGGATTCGAACCAACGTGAGTATTACTAACAGATTTACAGTCTGTCGCCTTCGTCCACTCGGCCATTTTTCCACTTTATTTTTCTCTTGAAAAGCAGGGTGTACACCCCCCCCCCTCTACAACCACCTAATTAAGGGTCGGAGTATTACTATAAAAGATGGGGGTAACTTACCTAAAATCTTTAGTGTCACTTAGTCTCAATAGCTCAGTTGGTAGAGCACAAGCCTGAAAAGCTTGGGGTCGATGGTTCGAATCCATCTTGAGACATATGAATACAAGTTTAAATAGTTCTTTGAGATTAAATCTTACCGATTCAATGAGAAATAAGAAGTCTAGGACCTTTAATTTAAAGCTTTACTTTGAATATATCCTTTTCAACTTACCCCACTTTTATTTACGTTATCGGTTACAGTTTACCAAACTAACTTTATTACTTTTACCACAACTTTATATATATTTTACTTGCTTTCATTTACGTTTTAGTTCAGTATTTTATAATACCCAACTTGTTGATATGTTTGCCTACGAACTTCCTGTTAGTTCTTCTACTAACAGCGAAGTTAGTTCTCATAAAACTCCAGTTAATACAACAGTTGTTTATAATTTCCATAATTTACGTAGCCACGATCGGTTCTTTTTTTTTAGTACCAGTAGCTTACAATCAAACCCCCAATTCACTCTACACTCCTTAAGTGAGTTATATTCTAACTCTAATTGACTTGAGCGTGAAGTTGCCGAATTACATGGGATTGTTTTTAGTGGTAAAAAAGATTTAAGAAATTTAATGCTACAGTATGGTGATACCAGTGCCCCCTTTCAAAAAGGATTTCCTTCTATTGGTCTAAAAGAAGTTTTTTATGACTCTAACAGTGATTTAATCGTTCAACTTCCAATCTCTTTACAGGTCTAGTACACTTTAAAGTTAATCAGCCGGGTTATCGTCTAATGGTTAGGACCTTAGTCTTTCAATCTAATAATCTAGGTTCGAGTCCTAGTAACCCGATTTTGGATAAAAATAAATCCTCTCTCCACAGTATGAATCACCCCACTTCATTAATTAACTCACTCCACCTATTAATAAATACCTCAAATGCTTCAACACTACAAACTTCAAATTCTAAGTTTGATATTGAATATAACTTCCTGTTCGTCTCTTGAGTAGCTCCTCACCTACTTTTTAACCGCAGTCACTCATCTTTACAGTCACGAAGGGTAAAGGTAGGTGTTAGTATAAAGAAGGCTTACACTATGCTAACTTGACTGTACTACCTTACATTCACTTTAGACCGCCAAACAGAGAATAAAGTGGTTAAATTTTCCTTTTTACCCAGACGTCGTAAGATGTATACCCTTACTAAAGCTCCCATGGCGCATAAAACGTTCTCAAAAGAGCAGTTTAAGTTCCAGTTGTACAAGTGTAAAGTTTCCATCCGTACACGACTTGGTAAAAATTACCGCTTACAATCAATTGATCACTTAAAAGCTGCCTTTATAATTACAAAGAGTTCGTTCCCCACTTTAGAAACAAATCTATTATTCTTAAAAACTTGCCGAATTTCTATGGAGGGTTCTGCCGTTAACTTTTACTCCTATTATCTATTCTCTAGGAAGTAAAATACCTTTATGGGTGTTTACCTGGAGTTCGTCGCCGTAATTTGTCAGTCGACTATTGTGTTTCATGTGGTTTTTTTTATAAATACGACCTGCCTTAAGTATATGGCAACATTCAATCTAAACAGTAGCTTAATGTGAGGTTACTATATACTTAAGGCACGATTTAAACTGTAATTTAAACAGCAGTTTAATGGGAGGTTACTATTTAATTAAAATACGATTTAAACAGCAGCTTCTAGAACAGTTTAACTTATAACCTATTATTCATTTTCTAGGAAGTAAGATGAGTTTATAGGCTTTTTATAAAACCCGTGTGATGGAATTGGTAGACATGCGAGGCTTAAAACCTCGTCCATTATGGGTCCTGGTTCAAGTCCAGGCGCGGGTACGTGAAATTGTGACTCTTATGTAAACGACTCTTACGAGAATTACTAAAGCCCCTATCTAAATCCCTAAGGGTACTATTCCCTATTCAACAAATTCGAGAATATTTTGGTCTACCATTTAACTTGTTTTTTAAAAAGCAGCTGGAACGTATTAAAGCGTGGGAGAAGTCAGTTATGTCGGAAGAGGAACTACACTTTGAACCCTCACATGTATTAAAGAAGGCTTTTATACTCTGTCTTTTATTTTCAGCGTATGATACCTATTATATACTTCTCGTTTGAGAATTATCCACCTGATTAGGGGTACCCCCATCTTTTATAGTATTCCATGGTTGGTTCATTGGTTTGATCACCTACTTGGTTACTCTTATAATACTCCTTTGCTTCTATAAATAGTAAATTGAGTTTATAAACCTTCAAAAAAAAAAAAACCACCCTCGTTATGGAACTGGTAGACATGCGAGGCTTAAAACCGCACATGTCTATAAGTCCTGGTTCGAGTCCAGGCTTGGGTATTACGTGGCTTGATTAGAACACATGATATTAATACTAAGAAAAATGTTTCCCGAGTTTAATGACTACTGCTCCCAGTTGGAGGTCAAGCGCGCGTATTATGTTGAACTCATGTTTAAAATGCTAAGGATATTACTCCCCATTAAGCGAGTTCGAAAGTATTTCGCTATTGGAGGTAAGTCCCCCGTTGAATGATTCTTTGACCATACTAGCTTACCACTTAAAGTTCGGTATAGGCTCATTAACGAGTGGCTTCAAACACCACTTAAACTACGATTTACAGATTGACTTAAACTTATTAAAGTGCGGCGTAGACATAAGAAACTACGAAAGGAAGCGCAGTCTCAGGCATATTCTGAATTGCCATTGAAGCAAAGATACGAAAAGGATTACAAACGAATTTTTAAGTTTTTCTTTAAAGTGGGGGCCCTAAATGCAGTGTTTGACGCCTTTATAAGGCTAGATTACGCAGCCGCAGCAAAGTCAGTCCCAATCCACTTTTATATGTTTTACTACTCATCAGAAGCGGCTCTCTCTGTCTGAGCAATCCACTTCTTATTCATCTACTTGATTATTCTCATATTCCTTGTTTTCTGGAATTGGTAGATAGGTGTGCGTATTGTGCGTAACCC
>CAYZPP010000126.1:0-3903 GCA_964480315.1 uncultured Alphaproteobacteria bacterium
CTCCTTGTTCAAGCTTAATAGCCATAGACCCATTACCATGAACAGAATATTGTTCTTGATTATCTTTTAAGGATGGTAAGCCTGGCTCATATGGCTTTGAAATTGAAGGTATTATCATGTTTTTATATTAACCATAAAAACATAAATAATCTTAATTTTAATATTTTTTTTTGTTTCATATTATGGGATTGAGCAAATATCATCATGACAATAAGTCTAATTAAACCGATATTTTAGAAAATAAATTTAAAACTATCACACCTAGCAAAATTAAACCTAACCCGATTATACCCGCGACATCCATTTGGTTTTTGAAATAAAAAATACCTATTAGAGTTAATAGCACTATTCCAAATCCTGACCATACTGCATAAACATATCCGACTGATTCAAAGTGTTTAAAAGTTAATGCTAAAAAATAAAAACAAGCTGAATAGCATATTATAGTTAAAATACTTGGCTTAAGAATTGTGAATCCTTGTGATGCCTTCAAAGTACATGTTCCTATCACTTCAAAAGAAATAGCTAAGATAAGGTATAAATATTTGATCATTTAAATATCAATCTATACCAAGTAATTTTTTTTGTCTTTCAGACCAAGTTCGAATTAAGTGATCTACCGCAAGACACATAAAAGAGACAAAAATACCTAGAGTTAATGCTACTCCCGCGCCGTCACTTCTAGATAATGCTCCCATGATTACTTGACCTAAATCTTCAGTTCCAATTAAGGCACCTAGGATTACCATAAATAAAGAGAAAACAACTGTTTGATTAATTCCTAACATTATATGGGGGAAAGCTAAAGGTATCTCAATATTGGTCCATCTTTGCAGTCGAGAAACTCCTGACATCGATCCAGCTTCATGAAGAGATAAAGGAACACTTCTCAATCCTTCTATAGTGTATCTTGTTGAAGGGATTGTTGCGTAAACTATAGCTGCAAGTAAAACAGAAGTATCTGTAATTCCAAAAAGAAGTATTACTGGGATAAGATAAACGAAAGAGGGAAATGTTTGAAAAAAGTCACAAATGAAAAGCATAAATTTTGTTAATTTAGAATTCTGAGCACAAATAGAACCGACTATTAAGCCTATAATAGCAGAAATAATTACTGCAAATGTTGCCATATAGGCAGTAATTAAAGCTCTATCCCAATACTCAGATAGGGCGATAAATAATATTAACAATCCTACAATTACAGCTGATCTAATTCCACCAATTATATACCCTGTACCCATGACTAAAATAAAAGTAGAAATCACCGGCATTCCTAAATAAGCATTTTTCATTGGGAACAGAACATTGGTAATTAAAAAAATATTAAATGAGTTTAGATAGTAAAAAAAAGTTTCCCATACCCAATCAACAAAGGAGTCTATGAAAGGAGATATACTGAAACCTTTCTCATAGGGAATAAGGTATAAGTAGTTGATATTATCAAAAAATAAACTGCCAATGTAAGCAAAAATAGAACCTATAATTAATATAACTGTAAATAAAATTAAATTTTTATTTTTTTGAAAAAAATTCAAGTTTGCAAAATAATTTTTTTGTTTATTCGCCCAAGCTAAAGAAAATTTATCTAAAACAACAGCAATAATCACAATACAAATTCCTATTTCTGCCGCCTTCCCAATCTTTAATGAATTCAGAGCTACTTTTAAATTAAAACCCAAACCTTTAGCTCCAATAAAAGATGCGATAACTGTCATAGCAAGACATTGCATGATGACCTGATTAACACCAATCAAAATATCAGTTCTAGCTGTAGGAATAAGAACTTTAAACAATAATTGAAATTTATTACATCCGCTCATTAATCCAGATTCAACAACTTCAGGAGATATCTTTTTTAATCCAAGAATAGTCAACCTGACCATTGGAGGTGTAGCGAATATAATAGTTGCAATAGCACCTGCGTGATCGCCAATACCAAATAGTATCATTACAGGAACTAAAAAAGAGAAATGCGGCATTGTTTGAGCGATATTTAAAATAGGCTGTAAAGCATTTTCAACTTTTTTATTTAAATATCCCCAAATACCTAAACTTAAACCGAAGATAAAACAAATCGGTGCTGTAATAAGAACAAAAGACAATGTTTGCATTGATGGTTGCCACTGTCCAAAAAAAGATAAATAAAATGCGCCTATTCCAGCAAGTATTGCTAAACGTAAGCCTTGAAGATGCATGCCAATTAACATAAATCCGGCAACCACCACTGTCCAAGGAAGAGCTGGCCATGTGAACCATCTATTAGCACTCAACCAAGAGCCATCCACAAAAACACCTATTGTTTGAGCACCGCCTAGAAAAATTTCTCTAATGAAAATAATTAAGAATAAAACTCCTCTTGAAATAGCTCTAGTTACTTCTCTGACTATGGGTTTATTTTCATACATTTCAAATACAGGATCCCAAACCTTTAAAGGGAGCCATTCATATAGAGCATTATAAATTAAGTTATTAATAAATAATGGAAACCCTTTAAGTAAAGAAGGAAGTCTCCATAGATAATTATCTTCAGAATGCGGAATTATAAAATAAAAGAATAAAAAAATTAAAATTAATAAACCAAATTGTATTGGTCTAGATTTTTTAAGATTATTAATCATTAATTATTAAAAGTTAATGACCAAATAAAACTTTAATTACTTTTGAAGGATGGAGAGCTCCAACTATTTGATTATTTTTAGGATCAATGACTGCAATCGATTCATTGCTATTTAAAATAGATTCGGCAACTGTTTCAATTATAGCATCTTTAGAAATTTTTAAAGTGTTAGTGCTGTTTTCATCCACTGGGTCCATAATCGATTCAATTTTTAGAACTTTTTCTCTTGGAACATCTTGAGTAAATTTTTTAACATAATCCGTTGCTGGATTTAAAACTATATTATCCGGGGTGTCTAACTGTTCAATTATTCCATCCTTCATAATCGCAATTCTATCTGCTAAACGAAGTGCCTCATCAAAATCATGAGTTACAAACATAATTGTTTTATTTAAAACTCCTTGCAAACGTAAAAACTCATCCTGCATCTCTTTTCGAATTAATGGATCAAGAGCTGAGAAAGGTTCGTCCAAAAACCAAATATCTGGCTCTACGGCAAGCGAACGAGCAATCCCTACTCTTTGCTGTTGCCCACCAGAGAGTTCTCTTGGAAAATAATTCTCTCTTCCCGTGAGACCAACCAGTTCCACCATCTCCATAGCTTTAACTATGCTATCTTTTGTCGGCATACCTTTAACTTGAAGTGGGAACGCAATATTTTCTAATACTGTTTTATGAGGCAATAAGGCAAAATTTTGAAAAACCATTCCCATTTTATTTCTTCTAAGTTCAATGAGCTCTTTACTGTTCATGGCATTAAGGTCTTCTCCGTCAATATAGATTTTCCCTGCAGTTGACTCACTCAGCCTTGAAATACATCTGAGTAAAGTGGATTTACCTGAACCTGATAAGCCCATTACGACAAGCATTTCACCTTTATGGACTTCAAAAGACGCATTATTTACACCAACTATACAGCCGGCAGAATGAAAAGCTTTTGCATCAACTTTACCTTCAGATTCATCTAATAATTTTTTTGCGTTATTACCAAAAATTTTATAAACAGATTCACATTTAATAACAGGTAATTTATCTAGATTTGATTTTTCAGACATTTGATTAGATTATTATGATTTAAAAACTAAAGAAAATCCCCCCTAAATAAAATAAGGGGGGATTTAAATCATAAGTTTTGAATGTTAATTACTTTAACCACTCATCGACTGCAGCTCTATTACTAGAAATAAATGCACTTGCAGCATCAGCATGAGTCATGCCAAGATTATCAACATTGTTAGCCATTTCACCGATTTGACCGGCAGTAGCTTCCATTTTAGTTAAGAACT
>CAYZPP010000127.1:0-3864 GCA_964480315.1 uncultured Alphaproteobacteria bacterium
CGCTTGGTACGTCTATAATTAAGTCTAATGCTAATAAAATTAGGACTTTTAATGATCAAAAAATTATCGTTGGGTTTGCTGGCTCGACAGCCGATGCTTTTACTTTATTTGAAAGATTAGAGAAAAAATGTGAAGAATTTTCATATAATTTAAAAAGATCTTGTGTAGAACTAGCAAAAGACTGGCGGACAGACAAATACTTAAGAAGACTTGAATCTATGATTATAGCTGCTGACAAAGATGAGACTTTTCTGATTAGTGGTACCGGTGACGTACTTGAGCCACAAGAAGGTGTCGTTGCCATTGGTTCTGGTGGAAACTTCGCTCTTAGCGCAGCAAAAGCACTTAAAAGAAACACTAATCTCAGCGCTAAAGAAATAGCAACTGAATCTCTTAAGATTGCAGCTGAACTTTGTATTTATACAAACGAAACCTTAAATATTGCTGAGATCAAGACTTAATGGATGATCAAAAATTAACACCCCAGGTCATAAAAGACGAACTAGACAGATATGTTGTTGGTCAAGATAATGCTAAAAAAGCTGTCGCCATCGCTTTACGCAATAGATGGAGAAGATTAAATATTAAAGATAAGCTTTTAAAAGAAGACATCATACCAAAAAATATTTTGATGTTGGGTCCCACTGGATGCGGTAAAACTGAGATTGCGAGGAAGCTTGCTAAACTTACACAATCTCCATTCATAAAAGTAGAAGCTACAAAATTTACAGAAGTTGGATATGTTGGTAGAGATGTAGAGCAAATAATTAGAGATCTTGTTGAAGTAGCTATCAATTTAGAAAAAAAGATTATTAAAGAAAAATATATTAGTGTTGCTTATGAAAATGCTGAGGAAATTATACTCAGTTCTCTGTTGGGAGAAAATCCAACAAGCGAAACTAAGGAAAAATTTAGAGCAATGCTTCGAAATAATGAATTGAATGACAAAGAAGTAGAAATAGCGATAGACCAAAAAAATAATCCTTTCCAGTCGATGGACATCCCTGGAATGCCGGGCGCTCAATTGGGAATGATGAATATAAACGATATTTTTGGCAAAGGGGTTAAAAACAAACAAAAGACAAAAATAAAAGTTGGAGATGCTTACGATCCTATCATTCAGGAAGAAATTGAAAAAATAGCGGAGAAACAAAATGTTGTTCAGCTTGCAATTAAAAAAGTTCAAGAAAGCGGAATTGTTTTTATAGATGAGATAGATAAGATAGCTACAAGCAATGAAAGAAGAGGAGGAGACGTATCCAGAGAAGGCGTTCAAAGAGATCTTTTGCCTTTAATTGAAGGAACAACAGTTTCTACAAAATATGGATCTATCGAAACGAACCATATTCTTTTTATTGCATCGGGGGCTTTTCATCAGTCCAAGCCAAGTGATCTTTTGCCTGAGCTTCAAGGGAGACTCCCTGTGAGAGTAAGATTAAATGGATTAACAATGTCTGATTTAATTAAGATTTTAAACGAAACTGACAATAGTTTAATTAAGCAATATAAGGCTCTTTTTAAGACTGAAAATATAGATTTAGTTTTTGAAGAAAAAGCCATTGAAAGAATAGCAGAACTTACTGAAAAAATTAATCAGGAAGTAGAAAATATAGGGGCGAGAAGGCTACAGACAATGTTTGAAAAAATATTAGAAGATGTAAGCTTTAGATCTAACTTAGACAAATTAGAAGAAGTAATAATTACCCCTGAATGGGTTGATAAATCATTAGGTAATGAAATAGTTGCAAAGGATGATCAAAAATTTATTTTATAGATCTTAATCTAATATAAAAAGCTCCCAGCCCGCCATGTTGGATTTTACACGGATGATAGCTGTGAACTAGATTTTGTATTGGATCCTCTTTAATCCATTGTGTAAAAGCACTTCGAATTTTTCCAGAAAAAAATTCTTTTTGGTTGGGTTTATTTCCTAGTCCAGTAATGATGATATGAAGGGTATTTTTATTTTTAACATTTATTTCGCAATAATTAACTACTTTTTTTTTTGCACTTTCTAACGTGTGGCCGTGTAAGTCTAGTTTAGAAAAATTATTATTTTTAAATTTTTTATAAAGCTCTTTATCATTTAGAACATTTTTATCTTTTTTTTGTATTTGGCTTGATCTTAATACTTGGTCAGGAAATTGTATTTTTTCAATTAGTTCCTGATAATTGTTTTCGGGTTTAGTTTTTTTTTTATCTTCTTCGCCTAAATTTATAGATATTTTATCTACTAAACCTTTTTGATTTTTTTGAATCTTAGTTTTATTATCTTTAAATGTAATTTTTATTTTATGAGACAACTTTTATAGAAAATAATTTCCAATTAGGATCAATTGATTTCTTATCCTTTTCAAATCCCCATTCTTCTGTAACCGTGATGGTGTCATTTACATTAACATCATAGTGCTCAGATTCAAAACCTACCAAATTTACCAATCTTGTATCCGTCTCATCAGACGAAATAATTTTAGAAGATTTTATTTGTGTAAATTTAATATGAGCTGGTGATTTATTTTCATTTAGAATTTTGAATGCTTCTTCTGTCAAAAGATCTTTGACTTTACTTGTATCGTTTGCTTGATAAGCCTCTACTATCATAGGGAAGGCCTGATTTGCTCCTACTAGAAAATCATCATTTATATTAGTTTTTGTCTTTGTAGTGGTTGTTTTAGGTCTTAAGACTTCCGATTTTTGATTTTTAAAACTGATAATCTTGCCTTTATCTGAACCCAATATTTTTTTAAGCCTCATCACCAAAAAAATCGCTACTACTGCGAAAAGGATAATATCTAGAAATTCACTACTCATTATTTTTTTATTTGCATCTCCATCGTTTTTATAAACTCTTTATGATCATCTGTCTCTTCTTTTGTTAGTTGTATTAATTCCAAATAAGGTTCTATCTTATCTAGTTGATTATGGCCATTATCATTTAGTAAATTAAGTCCCATTTGCGTGTGGCCTCTTAGCTCTAAGTAGACGTCAGTCAATATTTTGGCGTCCTTTAATGCTCCATGATGATCTCTGTTTACCATAGTATTTATTTTAAGCTTCTTTACTAGACTGTCTAAATTAACTTGCTGTCCTGGAAAGGCCTCTCTTGCTATCATCAATGTATCAACGACTCTGTCTTGTGATATTTCATTCATGCGCTCTCCTAATAATTCATTATTAATAAAACCAATATCAAACTGTGCGTTATGAGCGACGATAATATCTTCTTTGATAAAATCTAAAAACTTATCTGCTATCTCAGAGAAAGGAGGGTAGGGATTTAAAAATTCATTTGTAATGCCATGTATCTTTATATTTTCCTCTGTAAGCTTTCTATTAGGATTAATATATTGGTGATAAAAAAGTCCTAATTCTTTGTCTATTAGTTCAAAGCATCCTATTTCTATAATTTTATGGCCTCCGGTATGATCAAGGCCTGTTGTTTCTATATCGAGTATAATTTCTCTCATAAGTTTTTTTCATAGTGATTGAGTTTTTCATGAAAATTCATTGTTGATCCATTATTTAAAATAGTTATGTGACTATGGTTTTCTTTTGGCCCTTCTGCATCTTGGTAACCATTCATTGTTTCAAAATACTTCTCTGTCATACCTTTTTTTAAAATTCTTTTACGCCTAACATTATAATCACTTTTAATGAAAATAATAATATCATAATCTCTATCTAATTTTTCTTCAAACAATAATGGTATTTCAAAAAAATTATTTCTTTTAGAAATAAATGAAGGCATTCTTTTTATTCGTAATCTATTCATTAAGGGGTAAAGATTCTTTTTTAATTTGTAATTAAAAGCTTTGTCTTGCATCTTTTTTATAATTTCTTTTTTGTATTCTTTGTTGGGTACAC
>CAYZPP010000128.1:0-3861 GCA_964480315.1 uncultured Alphaproteobacteria bacterium
CTATATCGACGATGTGACTAATGGGATATACTTGTCAATATTAAATTTTAAGAAAATTAATAAGATATATTTACCAATAAATTTAGGTTACGGCAGAAGCCTTAAGATAGAAAGTATAGTTAATATGATATGTAAGGGTCTTAAAATTAAAAAAAAAATTAGTTATAACGAAAATAACAGTAGAATTGGCGATAACGATCACTTGTGCAATATAAGTTTATTAGAAAATATTTTTAAATGGAAACCTGAGACAACTTTTAGATCTGGATTATTAAAAATGATGAACGAAAGGCTAAAAATTGGAAATAAAATATAGTTTTGTAATACCCATATACAATGAAAAGCCAAATATTGAAAAAACAATAATTAATATTTATAAGTATTTTGGTTTAAAAAATGATTATGAAATATTGTTTGTTGACGATATCAGCCCTGACGGATCTGCAGAAGAAGTAGTTAAACTCTCATCGACATACAACAATGTAAAATTAATTCAACATGGTAAAAAAGAGGGTATAGGTGCAGCCCTTCATTATGGATCTAAGAAATCGATAGGTAAATTAATAATATTTTTAGATTCAGACTTATCAACCTCACCGGAATACTTAATTAAAATGATTAATATGATTGAAAATCAAAAATATGATATGGTGATTGGGTCAAGATTTTTAAAACAAAGTAAACAAATCAATAAAGAATTATTTAAAAAAATTGGGTCAAAATACTTTAACTATTTAGCAAAATATATCTTAAATCTAAATATAAATGATATCACACATTCATTTAGGGTATTCAAGAGAGAAATTTTTTATAAGCTAGATGACCTCTTAATAGAAAAAGGACACCCCTCATTTGTCTTAGAATTAACGTACTTATCAAATAGAAATAATTATAAAATTGGAGAATATCCGATAACATTTGTAGAAAGAGATGAGAACGCCAGTCAATCAAAATTATCTATCAAAAAAGAGCTTATATCTAGCATAAAGACAATTAAGAGGTTAATTACAAATAAATATTAAGCCACTAAAATAAAGACTATCCACCTAAAAAGCACTAAATTAAATATTAGAAAAATTAATTGATAATAGATATTAAGATATTGTATTAGATTAATTATCAAATAAAATTTCTAAGTAAATTATAAAATGCCAGTTAACATTCTGTATTTAAAAAAATTATCTTATTTTTTAACAATTTTTATATTGATTTTGATACATATTTTTTTAAAAAGATTAGATTTAATTAATTTTGAATACAAAATAGAATTTATATTAACTTTTATATTTTATCTCTCTGTAACTTTTATTTCGATAAGGATTATATTTGATCATGAGATAATGTTTAAATTTATGAAAAGAAATAAAATTAAGATTCTGCTGATATCATTTATAGTAAATTTATTAATCATTTTAAGTATTAAAATTTATTCATTTGATTATATAAACATATATACATTAAGTGGATTAAACGAGCATCGAGCAACTCATTGGCTCACAAACTTTCAAAATTATGGATTTATAAAAAGATCACTTGTAGGTACCGTGTATCATTTTATTTTTGGAAATCCTCCTTCATATTTTAATATACTAGTAATATCATATTTTGTTTTGATATCTAAAATTATTATTATTTTATATTTTTCAATTGACCTATTAAAGAGGTTTTATAGTAACAGTAATTTTGTTTTTGTGATTTTGTTTTTTACAACTCCGTACTTTATAAATTTTTATTTAACTGACATAGGTAGATTAGACCAAATTAATAACTTAATATTATTAATGATTACAATTATAATACTTAAAAATAAATTAAATTATTTTTTATCAATAACGATTGGCTTATTATGCGTAATAGGAATTTTAGTCCATGAGGCATTTATATTAATACAAATACCATATCTAATATTTATTATTCTTATGGACTTTTTAAATAGAAATAAACTCAAAGATTTAAATTATATTTCTAATTTCTTAATCATTCTTCTAATAATGATTACCGGTGTTTATATAAATTTTAAATTTGGGTACCCCACACATATTTCTTTTGATGAAATGAAAATTTTGCTTGAAGACTATGATAGTTTTATTCCTCGTTTAGATCTTATAGAAACTTTTTTTGCCGATCCAATTAAAAATTTAAATATTTCAAGACATTGGGCTTCCACATTCAATATTTTAAATGACTATAGAGCCGGACCATACCTTTTGATAGATTTTCTCCTTTTGAATCTTCCTTGTATAGGCTTAGGTATTTTTATTCTCTTTAAGCATTTAAAACAAAATAAAGATAAATTTTTTAATTTAAACTACTTGATCTTAATATTTTTATTATCTCAAATATTAATTAGATTCTCAATAACTTATATTGATTACTATAGAGTTTTCGCGTATTTAATATTATTCATTTTTTTAACTAATTATTACTTCTATAATTTTAACAGCAAAATAGATACTGATCTATCTGAGATTTACTCTTTTAGGCTTATTTATTACGGTGTTTTTTATAATTTTGCCTTAACTGGAATTACTGTAATAACAGCTTTTGGTGTCGGTTCTCCATCAATTTATTTGTATATATTCGATAAAATTTTTTTTAAGTAAATTTAATCTATGAATCCATAAAGGATTTAAGTTTTTTTGATCTAATAGGATGCTTTAGTTTTCTTAAGGCTTTGGCTTCAATTTGCCTAATTCTCTCTCTTGTTACACTAAACTGTTGTCCAACTTCTTCAAGAGTGTGGTCAGATGACATCCCAATTCCAAATCTCATTCTTAAAACTCTTTCTTCTCTCGGAGTTAAGGTTGATAAAATTTTAGTTGTAGTTTCCCTGAGATTTAGTTGCATTACAGCCTCTTCTGGAATAACTGCATTTTTATCTTCTATAAAGTCACCTAAAAAACTATCATCATCATCACCAATTGGTGTTTCTAGACTCACAGGCTCTTTGGCAATCTTAAGAACCTTTCTAACTTTTTCAATTGGCATTTTTAATCTAACTGATAATTCCTCGGGTGTAGGCTCTCTACCTAACTCTAAAATCAATTGCCTACTAGATCTAACAATCTTATTGATGGTTTCTATCATGTGCACAGGTATTCTTATTGTTCTTGCTTGATCTGCTATAGATCTTGTAATTGCTTGCCTAATCCACCAAGTTGCATAAGTGGAGAATTTATAACCCCTTCTATATTCAAATTTATCAACGGCTTTCATTAATCCAATATTTCCTTCTTGAATGAGATCGAGAAATTGAAGTCCACGATTTGTATATTTTTTTGCAATTGAAATAACCAGTCTCAAATTGGCCTCAATCATTTCTTTTTTAGCTTGATTTGCCGTTCTTTGGCCAGATTGGATTTCGCGAACTTTCTCTTTGAACTCAATAGTATTTTGGTTAGATATATTTGATAAACTTAGTATTTCTTTATAAATGTCTTTTAATTTATCAGCATATTTTTCAAATAAATTTTTAAATTTTTCATCACTTGAAATCATATGCTTTTGATAAACACTATAAGTATCTTTAAGATTATGATGCTTTAAGAACAAGCTTCTAGGCACTCCTGATGAAACAGCCAATGAAAGAACAGCAACTTCCTTAGATTGAATTTCCTTATTAATTAAATACAAATGTGAAATAATCTCTTCTAGCTTATGTGGCTTAATTTTTATCTCATTAAAATAAGTAAGAATCTCATCTTGATATTTTTTTAAGCTGCGTAGAGTCTTTGAATCAACAATTTTAGTTATGTTCTTATTTTTTTTAATCTTTGTAATATTTTCAGATAAAAGCAGTACTCTATCAAGTTTTTTTAATATCTCAGGTTTATAAAATTCTTCAATTACGGAAATTGAGAA
>CAYZPP010000129.1:0-3853 GCA_964480315.1 uncultured Alphaproteobacteria bacterium
CTACCTGTTACTACTAAGGTAACAAAAGCTGATACAGCTCCAACTAACATCATTCCCTCTAATCCTAAATTTAATACACCAGATTTTTCAACCACAAGTTCTCCAATTGCTGCAAAAATAAGAGGAGTGGTACCTATTAAAATAATATTAATAATACCTAAGATCATATTGCTATCCATTTTAAGTTTTTAACTTCAACTTAAAATTAACAAGTAAATCTGTCCCTAATAGAAAAAATAAAACAAGTCCTTGGAATACAAATCCTACTGAAGCTGGAATTTGTAAGAATAGCTGAGCATCTTCAGCACCTAAGTAAGTTAGCGCTATAACAAGTGAAGCAAACATTATTCCTAAAGGGTGAAGTCTACCAAGAAAACAGACTATAATTGCTGTAAATCCATAATTCGGTGATATATCTCTATACAATAATCCAATTGGACCAGAAACTTCTCCAATACCAGCTATACCTGCAAAAGCGCCACATATAGCAAAGGCAGAAAAAATTAAAAAATTTTTATTAAATCCGGCAAATCTAGCCGCTCTGGGACTGAATCCAGAAACTTTTAATTGATATCCAAACATTGTCTTTGAATATACAAACCAAGATACAGCCAAAAGAATTAAAGTAATAATCAGTCCAAAATGAATTCTTAGGCCTTCAAAGAGAACAGGCATTCTTCCAGTTTCTCCAAAAGGTCTTGTTTTGGGAAAATTAAAACCATCAGGGTCTCTCCAAGGACCAACAACTAAATAGTCCAATATAAGTAATGCTACATAAGATAACATTAGGCTTGTTAGAATCTCATTTGTATTAAATTTAGTTTTTAATAGCGCAGGTATCATTCCCCATAAAGCTCCGCCAATGGCACCTGCTAAAATCATCATAGGTAAAACTAAAAAAGAACTACTATCATAAAAATATATTCCTACACCCCCACCAAAAATTGCACCCATGGTAAGTTGACCTTCGGCACCAATGTTATAAATATTATTTTTGAAACAAAAAGAAAGTCCTACTGCAATTAAAGCTAGAGGAGTGGCTTTTACTAAAAGTTCTGAAATACCATAAAAATTAGAAATTGGAGAAATAAAAAAAGTTTTTAAAGCAACGATTGGATCATAATCCATTAGAATAAATATCAAAGAACCGAAAAGAAGTGTGAGAAAAATAGCAAAAATTGGAGCTAGTATAAACATTGATTGAGAACTGCTACCTCTAGGAATAATACTAATCAATTTCTCCACCCATCATAATGCCAAGTTTTTCTATATTTAAATTTTTAGTTTCAATTGGTTTTGATAAATACCCATTAGAAATTACAGATAGAGAATGAGTTATCTCAACTAATTCATCTAGATCTTGTGAAATTATTAACAAAGAAGTTCCTTCCTTAGAGAGTTTAATTAAGGATTCTCTTATAAAGGACTCAGCACCCGCATCAACTCCCCAGGTAGGTTGAGAAATAATCAATACTTTAGGTTTTGAAATTACTTCTCTGCCAATAACAAACTTTTGTAGATTACCTCCTGATAAATTCTTTGCAGAGACTTTTTCATTAGGAGTCTTTACATTAAATTTACTAATTACATTTTCTGTATAAGATTTTATTTCTTTAAAATTTAATATGCCCATTTTAGAAAATTTATTACCAGGAAACTGACTTAAAAGTATATTTTCACTTAATGAAAGTTCTGGCACTGCACTATGACCGAGCCTGTCCTCTGTAACAAAGCCAATCGATAATTCTCTCCTGGTTTTAGTTCGTAATTTTGTAATATTTTTATTTTCAAAAATTATCTCTCCTTCTATATTTCCAGTATTTTCTCCGGTCAATAGTTCCATTAATTCTGTTTGCCCGTTGCCAGCAACACCAGCTATTCCGAATATTTCACCTTCTCTTAAAGTAAAAGAAATATTAGTTAGATTTTTTTTGTAGGGATCCTTAAAATTTATAGATAAATTTTTAACTTCAAATAAAATATTATTTTTAATTGAACTATAATCAGTTATTAATGACCTGACCTTATAGCCAAGCATTTTTATAGCTAGCGTTTCTTTTGTTTCTGCTTCCGCATTACAAGTAGTAATTACATTTCCACTTCTCATAATCGTAACTTCATTACAATTTTTAATAACTTCCTCTAATTTATGAGTAATATACAAAATAGTTTTACCTTCTTCTGTTAATTTTTTTAAAACTTTAAATAAAACTTCTGCTTCTATAGGGGTAAGTACTGAAGTAGGTTCATCCATTATTAATATTTTAGGTTCTTGTAATAGCGCTCTAACAATTTCCACACTTTGTTTTTCTCCGGCAGATAAAGTATTAATTGGAGAGTCTAAATCTAAAGATAAGTCATATTTTTTAGAAATCTCAATTGCTTTTTCTTTAAGTTTTTTAAATGATATTTTCTCCTCTAGCCCTAGAATTAAATTCTCAGAAACTGTCAAAGATTCAAATAAAGAGAAATGTTGGAAAACCATTCCTATTCCTTTTATTTTAGCTTCAGAGGGCGAGTTAAAATTAATTTTTTCATTATTTAAGAATATATTCCCCGAGTCTGAAGAAACTAGTCCGTATAAAATTTTTACTAAAGTTGATTTTCCGGCTCCATTTTCACCAAGTAAAGCGTGAATTCTTCCTTTTCTAATATTAAAAGAAACATTATTATTCGCAAGTACTCCGGGGTATTTTTTGCAAATACTGTCGATTTGTATTAGATAAGGATTCATAAAAATAAATTAATTGTTAATGCTATACTTATAAAGATAAACAACAAACCAACTATTTTTTTAACCATAATGACTTTTTGATCAGAGATTTTTTTTAAATGCAAATATGCAACTAAGATTGTCAGCGTAAGATACCACAATGTATCAACAATCGTGGCTGTCATAACTAAAGTAAAATTTAAGAAATTATCATTTTCCTGAGATATAAATTGAGAATATATAGCTGTAAAGAATATAAATATCTTTGGATTTAATATTGAAATAACGAAACCATCCGCAAAGGCATGGTAATTATAAATTTTTTTTTGCTTTTTAGTTATTTCTTGATTTACTTTATTATCTAAAAAAGAAGAAATGCCTAAGTAAAATAAGAAAATAATAGAAATAATTTTCAGGATAAAAAAAATATTATAAAAATTTTGAGATAAAAGTTCTAATCCTATGACTGCAAATAGAGCGTATATACCAATACCCAGTCCATGGCCAACAGATGCCATAAATCCATTTAATTTGCTTTCAAGAGCTTTGTTAATAATAACGAGCATACTTGGACCCGGTGACATTGCACCAAAGAGGCAAATAAAAAATATTTTTATAAAAAGAATAAAACTCATATTTAAACTTACGTTAATTAATATCTTAATCTAGGTCGATTTATTACAGTTTTAATTTAAAGTTAGGTATAAAATTTCATTTACATCCTGAGCCAGCATTACCTTTTTTTTCAATTAATTTTACAATGTCAGGATGAGTAAAATTACCAATTTCTTGGAGGCAAGTAATCATAAAGGGATCATATGATTTTTTAGAAGTAGGGGTTAGATAAACAGAGTCAGCTAGTTGAGGGTAGTTTTTAGAATCATCAAGATAGGGATGTCCTAATTTAAAACCATGACCAAGTTGCGTTTTTTATCTCTATTGACATTATGAACTGTTTTTTTACTAACACCTGGAACGCATGCAAATCCACCTCCTTGAGCGTGATGAAGCTCATGTAATGTTACTTTCATTAACTGCTCACAATTAGATATTATAAGTGATAAAAAAAAACGATAAATTAAGATAGTACTCACATTTATAAATACTATTATATTAACTTAATTATTTTAAATAAAGAAA
>CAYZPP010000130.1:0-3834 GCA_964480315.1 uncultured Alphaproteobacteria bacterium
GGAACTAATTATTGGAAATTAAGAATAGGTATTGATCATCCTGGAGATAGAAATCAAGTGACAAGACACGTATTAGGAAACTTTAAACAGAAAGAACTGAAAATTATTTATAAGATATTTGAAATTATTTATTTGAATTTTTCTCAAATTTTTTTAGATAAGCATCTTTCAAACTTAGGAATATAAATAAGATGAAATGTGGAATTATAGGATTACCAAATGTAGGCAAATCAACTTTATTTAACGCTTTATGTGAAAATGAGCAGGCGCTTGCAGCAAACTATCCTTTTGCAACTATAGACCCCAATAGCGCTCTAGTAAAAGTGCCTGACGATAGGTTAAAAAATATTACCGATATAGCTAAACCAGAAAAAGTAATTCCTGCAGTTTTTGAAATTGTTGATATAGCAGGTTTAGTTAAAGGAGCCTCTAAAGGAGAAGGACTGGGTAACGCATTTTTAACTCATATAAGATCTGTCAATGCTCTATTTCATATAGTGAGGTGTTTTGATGATAATGACATTCAACACGTTGAAAATAGAATCGACCCCATTCAAGATATTGGGATCATTGATACTGAACTTGCTCTATCTGATATAGAAATATTAGATAGAAATTATCAAAAGATAAAAAAATTTCCAAAAAATGATGATGAAAAAAAAAGAGTAGAGATTTTAAAGAAAGCTGTAGATGATTTATCTGAAGGGAAAAATCTTTTAAATACATTGTCAAATGAAGAGCTAGCTCACCTAGAAGAATATAAATTAATTTCCACAAAACCTGTTGTCTATATATGCAATGTAGATGAAGCGTCTGCTCAAAGTGGCAATAACTATACTAAATTAGTAGAAGATTATGCTAAAGAAAAAAAATGTGAGGTTTTAATTGTAAGTGCGAAAATAGAATCTGAAATTTCTCAAATACAAGACGAATCTGAGAAACTGGAATTTTTAGAGAGCTTAGGATTGAAAGAAACAGGACTAAAAAGAGTTATAAGAAAAGGTTATGAAATCCTAAACTATATTAATTTTTTTACAGCGGGTGAAAAAGAAGTTAGAGCCTGGACTATTGTCAAGAACGATACTGCACCATTAGCAGCTGGAGCTATTCATTCTGATATGGAAAAAGGGTTTATTAGGGCCGAAACGATTTCTTTTGAGGATTTTATTGCTTATAAAGGTGAGCAGGGAGCGAAAGAAAAAGGCAAACTAAGATTAGAAGGTAAGGATTATATTGTTAAAGATGGTGATGTTATGCACTTTTTATTTAACGTTTAATTAAAAAGCTTATTTATACTTAACGTCTCTCCAAATTCTTTCTTTAGAAATATAAGTTAAAATGAAGAGAACAAATAAAAATAATATAACTTTTATTCCCAACCTCTTTCTATCTTCAAGGCTGGGTTCTGCGGCCCAGGCAAGAAATGTAGTTACATCTGTAGCAAGTTGATCTAGAGATGGTTCGGTTCCATCGTCATAATCTATAACTCCGTCTGCTAATGGAGACGGCATAGCAATTTGATGGCCTGCCATGTAAGCATTATAGTACATCCCCTCAGGAACAATAACATCTTGAGGCGGCTCAATGTATCCCATTAGTAGTGCTTTTATATAGTCCGCTCCTTTAGGTCTAGCCTTTACAATCAAGGATAAGTCAGGAGGATAAGCTCCATTATTAGAAGCTCTAGCAGCATTGTCATTTGGATAAGGATCTACAAATCTATCTGATGGCAATGCGTCTCTTTCATACATTTCACCTTCTTCATTAGGACCGTCTTCAACTAAAGAAGATGCAGCAATAACTTTAATTTGGTTTTTACTAAAACCGAGGTCTTCTAAATTTCTATACGATAAAAGATTCATGGAATGACAACCTGAACACACTTCCTTATAAACCTTAAATCCTCTTTGAGCAGATGACCTATCGTAAGTACTAAAAAACCCCTTCCAAGACCAGTCGTACTTAGGAATTTCAATTTTAGATTCTACCGCAAATGTAAGATTATAAAAATTTATAAATAAGATTACTAATAAAAATTTTCTAATCATTTGTAATTCTATGCCTTCTTGTCCCTTAAATAATTTGAAATCGTAGGAGGTTGTCTGGGGGTTTCTAGATATCCAACTAGTGGGGCAAGAACTAGAAAAAATAAAAACCAGTATGCTGTGCCTATTCTAGATATTAGTACATAAATATCTGAAGCCGGTTTTGCTCCCATGAACATTAGGACAAAGAAATCTAAAGCAAAAAGTAATACACAAATTCTCCAAATGGGTCTATATAAACAAGATCTGACCTTTGATGTATCTAGCCATGGCAGTAAAAAAAGCACAGCAATAGATCCAAACATAGCAAGAACTCCACCTAATTTATCAGGAATAGCTCTTAAGATTGCGTAAAAAGGTAAGAAATACCACTCAGGAACAATATGGGCAGGAGTTACGAGCGCGTTAGCCCTAATATAATTATCACTATGTCCCATAATATTGGGATAATAGAAAAGAACAAATGCAACAAGAATAAAAAATAAGACCATAGCTTTTGTATCTTTAATTGTCATGTATGGATGAAAACTTAAAGTTTCATCCCAATTCTGCGGTTCCATTCCAGTAGGATTATTTGATCCAGTCATGTGAAGAGTTATTACATGGAATACAACTAAGCCAACAATTGCAAAAGCTAGCAACCAATGAAGCACATAAAATCGATTAACAGTAGCATCACTTACAGTAAAATCTCCCAATAAGGTAAGTAGAATAGCGTCCCCCACCAAAGGTATTGCAGAGAATAGATTTGTTATAACTGTAGCACCCCAATAAGACATTTGCCCCCAAGGTAATGTGTAACCTAAAAAGGCTGTGCCCATCATTAAAAGAAACATAAGCATGCCAAAAATAAAAACTAATTCTCTAGGGGCTTTGTATGAGCCAAAATATAAAGCTCTAAAAATATGTATATAGACTGCGATAAAGAAGAATGAAGCTAAATTCATATGAAGATATCTAACTAACCAACCAAACTGAACATCTCTCATGATTCTTTCAACAGAATTAAATGCTTCTGCGGCTGAAGGTTTATAGTGCATGCCTAAAAAAATTCCTGATAAGATCAGGCCTATTAAGCAAAACATAGCTATTCCACCAAAAGACCAAAAATAACTTAAAGACTTGGGAACTGGAAACTTTAAGTATTCCGCCTCCATCATTCTTATCAAAGGCAATCTAGAATCGATCCAGCCCTTTACTCCGGTATATGGTGAATTAAGTGTTTTTTTGTAACCTTGCGGATCATTGGAACTCATTTTTTATTATCCTATCTGTATTCTATTATCACTGAGGAAAATATAAGGTGGGACTTCTAAATTTTTAGGAGCAGGACCTTTTCTAATTCTACCGGATGTATCATAATGAGAGCCGTGGCATGGGCAGAACCATCCACCGTAATCACCTTTTGAGTCAGTTGCTTTTTGTCCTAAGGGAACACATCCTAAATGCGTACAAACACCAAGCACGATAAGCCACTTATCATTTTGAACTCTTACTGAGTCTTCCTGAATATCAATTAAATCTTCAATTTTAGTTTCTTTAGCAATTTGAATTTCTTTTTGAGAACGATGTCTTATAAATACTGGTTTTCCTCTCCATACAACTGTTAGGCTTTGTCCTTCAGGTATTGGAGTTAAGTCTATTTCCGTAGAGGCTAGTGCAAGAGTATCTTTACCGGGTTGCATAGAACTGATAAAAGGAACTATGAGACTTACAGCACCAACTCCACCCATAGTCATTGACGCTAATTTTATAAAATCTCTTCTTGGTTTATTATTTTCTGACATAA
>CAYZPP010000131.1:0-3747 GCA_964480315.1 uncultured Alphaproteobacteria bacterium
AAAGACACTCTAGGCGGTACCGGTAATGCTGATGCTGACTGCACTAGTTGTGGCATAGGTCGTACTTCCGATCCTGGAAGTAGTAGAAATTTGTCTTGTGCAGCTGATATTGGATACACAGGAACTCCAGGGACACTCACTGCTGCAACTAAATGTCTTCCTGGTACATACAAAGATGAATCGGGTTCAGCTGCCTGCACTATTTGCCCCCCTTTTAGTGAGAGTCAAGAAGGAGCTACAGACATTATAGATTGTACAGCTAAATTTGGTTATACGGAGGCGTCTCCAGTTACAACACCAGCGAGTTACGAATATCAAACGGGATATGAGGATGTTGGCGAAGATAACACCATTGATTGTATAGCTGGTTATTATTTCAATGGTACTAATGGTACTTGTATGGAATGTCCCAAAGGGCATTATTGTACGGGTGGTATTGCACAATCTGATGTTCTTGGTAGTGCCGATGAAACACCATGTCCTATAGGAACATATAAAAACACTCTAGGCGGTACCGGTAATGTCGGAACTGATTGTTCTCGTATTAATATAGTAGATAGTGAAGGTCGTGGATATTATGGTACTATAACTGGAGCAATCAACACAGATGATTTCGTTCGGTGTCCTGAAAATTCACACATTGATGATAACATATGCCGTGCTGATGATAGATACGAGAGAATCGATACAAGCGATGGTAATTTTTATATACAATTAGGACTTCAATATTTTGATGAAACTACATGTCTTCCAGGTGCTATCAGGAAAAATAATATTGGTGTTATTGAATGTACAGATCCTCCTGCTACTCTTCCTACTACTGGCAATTCCGCGGACTCGTATTTTTTACCTGGTGATTCTGACGAATTTCACACCTGCACAATTGCTGATCCTGATGTCGTACCGGTCCCTTTCCTTTTAAAAAAATGTGATGATTTTACAGATAGCATTGTGAGTACTGTTCCAAATGTTTATATATTAAAATTCCCTGAAGATTCTGTGGCGCCTAGAATTGAATGTAAAAAAGGATATAAACAAATTGTATACGAGTATCTCGAAACAACTAATCAACAAATTGCTGATGCAGAAATAAAAAAAATTGAAGATTCGACAGAGTTTTATTTATATCAATATTTTGAAGCCGTAGACCTCAAACTAATGACGGAAAATATGGATTGGTCATCTGATAATTCTAATTATCATTTAAATACCATTCCGTCTATTGTAAGTAGATTAAAAACCGCTTTAACAAATAATTTAAAAGTCAGAAGTAATGACAATGATGCAATCAAGGCCATTATTAAAACTTTTAAAGTGGAGCAAGAAAATCGGTTGAATTCATTCGATTATGAATTACTTTTTTATGATGATATAGAGGTATATAACGGTGTTGGTAAAAAAACAATGAGATATATTTATGGTATATTACCTAGTTGTCAAGAATGCCCAGCTGGTAATACAAGTGATGGTTATGTTGATTATTGCACTGAATGCCCAGCTGGAACAAAACAATCTACTGATGGTACTGGAAATAAAATATGTACTCCATGTCTCCTAACCGACGACGAATATCAGGATGTAACTGGTGAAATGATATGTAAATCTTTGCCATCAGGGCACACAGATGGATCTGTACCCGTTGGAAATGTTGATAATGGTTACACTGATTTTAGAATTAGTTCGGGATATTATTATGATGCGACTGACCCGCACACTATTACAAAATGTCCTGAAAATCAAAAAACGCCTAACTATGGATCAGGTGGCGAGAACAAGACCACAGCAATAGCAACCAGTTGTTCACCTTGTCCTCCAAATGAATTTCAATCAGATGATGGATACATGTGTGCCCCCTGCGGAAAGGGTGTATTCATGGATACGAATAATGGCTGTACAAGTTGTGGTAGTGGTGTATATGATGAATCCGATTTAGAGAATGGAATGGGTGTTAGCGAATGGGTGGTGGTGGATACGAAGAGAGTTCAAGATGATGATAAAACATATTGTAAAGCAAAAAGTTGTGATGAACCACAATATAGACCTAGTGATACAGGGTTGTGTGAATATAACCAATGCCCAGCTGGATATTATTTCAATGGAACTGCTGATCAGTGCCAGGAGTGTCCTGAAGGATACTTTTGTCCAAATCAAGCGACTACAATTGAGACTCTCGAAGGAGTTTGGCAACCTGCTAAAACCGCATGTCCTGCTGGTACATACAAAGGTGCAGGTGCACCCGGAGGAGAACTCTGCACTCCTTGTGATACAGATGATGCAGCAGGTACTTCACCAGAAGGAAGTACTTCATTTTCGGATTGTGTCGCAAATGCAGGATATTATGGGAGTGGCGACGGGATAACTCAATGTCCTGGTGGTACATACAAAAATGTATCCGGAGCCGAACAAGATCTCTGCACTAGTTGTGATACAGATGATGTACTAGGTGGTACTTCACTACCAGGAAGTACTTCATTTTCGAATTGTGTCGCAAATGCAGGATATTATGTTGAGGGCACCGTGATAAATAAATGCCTTGATGGTAGTAATTCAGCAGCAGGAAGTACTGGTATTTCGGCTTGTGTCGCAAATGCAGGATATTATGGTAGTGGCGACGGGATAACTCAATGTCTTGCTGGTACATATAAAGATGTACCCGGAGCCGAACAAGATCTCTGCACTTCTTGTGATACATATGATCCAGCAGGTAGTACTTCACCACCAGGAAGTACTTCATTTTCGAATTGTGTCGCAAATGCAGGATATTATAGTAGTGACAATGATATACATCTATGTGACTATGGAACATACAAGTCAGGTACTGGAGGTACTAGTGAAAGTGCATGCCAACCTTGCCCAACTAACACTACTACCCTATTACAAGGAAGTACTGATATTTCGCAGTGTGTCGCAAATGCAGGATATTATGGTAGTGGCAATGATATAAATCAATGTCTTGCTGGTACATACAAAGGTGCACCCGGAGAACAACACTGCACTAGTTGTGATACAGATGATGTACTAGGTGGTACTTCACTACCAGGAAGTACTTTATTTTCGCAGTGTGTCGCAAATGCAGGATATTATAGTAGTTACAGTGACAATGATATACATTCATGCCCTGCTAATACATATTCAACACAAGGACGTACTGATATTTCGGCTTGTGTCGCAAATACAGGATATTATGGTCCAGCGGGCGGTACAGCAAACGCGTGTCCTGGAGTAACTAGTACTAGTACTAACAGTGCCTCTGATAATTATATATTTACAGATGGAAACAGACACGATGTGGGTGATTGTCTATATGAAAGTTGTGAGACTGGCAAGTTTAGAAATAGTTATGAACAATGTGCAACCTTCAATATGATCCAGGAAACGGATTGTACAGCAGATCAGATATTTATAGCAGGTAACCAGGTCGGAATAGGACAAAGGTATGCTGGTTGGAGTACTGATATCGTAAGTAATTATGATGATACTGACCATATATATGGACATGATAACCTATGCGTACCTATTTCTGGTATATGTAAGGAAGAGGGAGAGGGAGAGGGAGAGGGAGAGGAAGACAACGGAAATCCAGAAGTATTAAAACTTATATACACTGGTAATGGTACGGAAACCGTATATACTATTGATTTCCTAGAAACTATTATTGTCGATATATTAATAGTTGGTGGGGGAGGTGGAGGAAGAGGAGGAGACGGAGTAGGATCTGGATTTATGAATACTGGTGGAGGAGGTGGG
>CAYZPP010000132.1:0-3736 GCA_964480315.1 uncultured Alphaproteobacteria bacterium
TTGAGTTAAAGGAACATTTAGGTCCATCTAGAGCAAATGGCTTAAATTCATTAATTAAATATTTAAATTCAGTAGCGAAAAATTCCCTGATTTCATCTTAGGGCTATTTTAATCTTTTTTTTTTAATGTCTTATGATAACTTCTCAAAATGAAATTTATCAAATTTATTTCAGTATTTTTATTATTAACAACTAATATTTTTGCTAAGGAGGATATTATCAATATAGAACTCAAAGACGGTATAGTCAAAATCAAGACCTTCGACGATAAGGCACCTAACCATGTAAAAAGAATTAAAGAGTTAGTCTCAAAAGGATTTTATGATGGGATAGTATTTCATAGAGTTATCGATGGATTTATGGCTCAAACGGGCGATCCTATGGGAAATGGAACTGGTGGCTCTGGTCAGAATATTGATTCAGAGTTTAACGATACCCCCCACATAAAAGGAACACTAAGCATGGCTAGATCCAGTGATCCCAATAGTGCTGATAGTCAGTTTTTTATATGCTTGGATGACGCGCCTCACTTAGACGGTCAGTATACAGCATGGGGAGAAGTTGTTGAAGGAATGGAGTTCATTGAAATGATTAAAAAAGGCGATCCTATCAAGAATGGCTCTGTAGATGACCCTGATAAAATTATTAAGATGTGGATTGATTAAAAAGACTCACCTTTGAGTAATTTTCAACTCAATTCTTCTATTAGATTTTAGATCTTCCGGGGTGTTACCAAGTTTAATTGGCTGATTATCACTATAGCCATTAGCGGATAACTTATCAGATGGAATGCCCCGGGAAATAAAAAATTTTACAACTTCTAAAGCCCTAGCATGAGATAACTCCCAGTTTGAAGGAAATTGCTGAGTAAAAATTGGAACTTTATCCGTGTGACCATCAACTTGGAGTATCCAGTTGAGATCTGTTGGAATTTCAGAAATTAATTCTAGAATAATTGCAGATACCGATGAGAGAGCCTCCCTGCCATCTATTTGAATTTCAGCACTACCAGAATTAAATAAAATTTCAGACTGGAAGACAAATCTGTCACCTTGAACTGTAATTTGTGATCTATCTGACAGTAACTCATTTAGCCTTCCAAAAAATTCAGAACGGTACTGCTGGAGCTTAAATAATTCACTAGTTAAAACCCTGTTGAGTCTGTCTCCTAAGTCCCCTATTTCCAGTTTGCTATTAGCCATTTCTTTTTCTTTAGCTTCTAAAATATTATTAAGAGTTAAGATTTCATTTGTTAATATCTCTACATTACTTGATAAGTTTGATATTTTTACTAGCGCAATTTCCAAATCTACATTACGCGACATAGCTTCTGAACTTAATACATCTAGCCTACCTGACAAAGATTGATTTTCTAATTTTAGAGTATCTAAATTTCCAGTAAGATTAGATTTTTCTTGATTAGATAAAGATAAAGATTCAAGAAGTGAGGTTTGCTCAGATTTAAGATTTGCAATATCTGATTGCATCATATTATTTTCATCTAAGCTTAAAGATAGTTCATTAGTAATTTGAGTTATAATTTCATTAAGAACTTTCATATCTAAGTTCTGCTGATTCACAACATCAGAAAGAGATTTAATATCAATGTCTTGATTTGAAATTACCTCTTGATTATTAGAAATAATTTCTTCTTTTTCTATCACATTTTTTTGAGTGTCTGTGAGTGTTTCATCTTGATAAACAATAGTATCGTCTTGAATATCAATGGTGGTTTCTAGTTTTTGAATTTCCTTATTTTTACCAACAACTAGGTCTCCTAGGTAAACCTGAGAGACTGTAAACAAAAGAACAATAAATATAATAACCATAAGAGTTGATGCTAAAACATCAACAAAACCAGGCCATATAATGCTATTATCGTCTATTTCGTATGATTTTGATAAATAGCTCACTATTCGTCTTTGAGGTGTGAGAGTGTTTTACTGACAATTCTTAACTCATCTTGAATCTTATCTTTGATATCTTTATTCACTTCTTTTAAATCAGAAACTAATTTTTCATCTCTTGATTTTATAGTTTTTTCAATTGAAGATAAACCTGAAACCATAGAATCAAGTTTTTCTAATATTTGCTCATTAATAGATACGGCATATGCATACTGAGAAGATTCCGAAGAAGGTTTTTCCATAGTATTAGAAATATTTTTACTTTTATAAAAAAGTCTAATTTGAGTTTCACAAAATTCGTAGTAACTTTGCTTAACGCCTTTAATTATGATTTCATAAAGACCTAAAATTAGAGAAACAACTAGACCAAATAATGAAGAAGTAAAAGCTATTGTCATTCCAGTTAAGGGGGATTTAAGGCCGTCTTGTAAAGATGAAAAAAAATTACCAAAACTTTGATCATCGATACTTAAACTGTCTATTACATTAGCAACACTCCCAATTGTTAATAGCAGTCCAAAAAAGGTTCCAATTAAACCTAAAAAAACGGCAAGATTTATTAAATATTTTGACAAATCTCTACCTGATTCAATTAAACTAAAAAGTTCATTTAAAATATCATTTAAATTTTTATTTGATAATTGAGAATTGCCGATAATACCTAAGTTTAAAGCAATTGATTTAGTAATAGGATAAGACCCTAAAGATTGATCGTTAATTTTTAATTTTCCAAAAGCAACTGAATTCATAAACCTATATTCTGAAAATAAAGAAAAAATCTTAAAAGAATGCAAAGAAAAACCAACAACTAGGGTTAAAGCGATTAATCCATTAATATAAGGATTAGAAATGTAATAAGAAGCAATTTGATCATAGCCAATAACAAATATTATTACAATTATTATTGATAAAAACAAATAGCCTAAAAAACTTTTAATCATGTTAATATTTTATAGGTAATAACAACAATTTAAAACAAATAAAACATATATAAATGGTGGGCGTGACAGGATTCGAACCTGTGACCCCTTGCATGTCGAGCAAGTGCTCTAACCAGCTGAGCTACACGCCCTTATAATATAAGATATATAATGTTTATAACGTTAATACTGACTAGTAAATAAAAAAAATTAGTTAAAAGAGTACTTTGAAAATAAAATTTTTATTTCGTCTAGACAAACTATTCTTAAAACTATGAAGTAGATAGAACAACCTATAGTCAATTTTAAAAATAGATCAAAATAAGGATTAATTATTTGAATCTTTGAGATCAAAAATAGAGAAATGCTTAGAGCAATTAAAGCAATGAATATTTTAAATATTTTTTTGTAATTAAAAATTTTAATATTATGGTAAAAAGACGGAATTTTAAATTTTAAGATTAATAATTGGAAAATAACATTAAACCATACGCTAACAACACTAGAAAATGCCAAACCTAAAACACCATATTTTTTATAGACAAAAAAACAAATCAGTAAGTTAATTATAAAAGTTGGAATAGAAGCAATAATTGGTAAATAAACTTTTTGAAAAGAATAAAAAATTTGATTTAACATTCTTGAAACCATATAAGCAGGAAGAGAGAAAGCATAAATAGTAAGTAGTGAGGCTGTTATACTAATATCACTGGAATCAAATTTACCTCTACCAAAAAGAACTGAAATTATTTCTTCACTAATTAATAAAATACCAACAGTTGATGGTGCGGCAAAAATTAAACAAAAAATAATAGATTTATTAAAAGCTTCTGAGCATTTTTTTATATCATTAGTATTTTTCGATAAATAAGGTAATAAAGTAGTGGATATAGCCACAGCGATTAAAGCA
>CAYZPP010000133.1:0-3713 GCA_964480315.1 uncultured Alphaproteobacteria bacterium
TTCTTGGAGAACCAAATGATTTATCAATAACTACGTTTCTACCCTTAGGGCCTAATGTAACTTTAACTGCATCAGCTAATACATTGATACCATTAAGCATTTTTGCTCTAGCTTCTGTGCCAAATTGAATTAATTTTCCTGCCATAATATTTCTATAACCTCCCGATTACTTTTCAATAATTCCCATAATGTCGGATTCTTTCATGATTAGTAATTCCTTACCATCAATCTTAACTTCAGTTCCAGACCATTTTCCAAAAAGAATTCTATTCCCTTTTTTTACGTCTAGAGGAACTAGTTGTCCCGCTTCATTTCTTGCGCCACTTCCTGCTGCTACAACTTTGCCTTCCATAGGCTTTTCTTGTGCAGTGTCTGGAATAATGATGCCGCCTTTTGATCGATCTTCTGCGCTAACTCTTTCGACTAAGACGCGATCGTGTAAAGGTTTTAAGTTCATGTGTAATACTCCTTTATTTTATTTAATATAGTTATTTAGCACTCTTACAGATAGAGTGCTAATACTTTTATTAGATGGGTTTAATAATAATAGTTTCAAGAGGTAAAACCTTAATCAACAATATAATTACTTAAATACCTTAATTTACTTGGTTTTTTTATGAAAATACTGCAAAGTAATTTGAAAAATGGCTAAAAAAAATGAATTAGATATAGGATCAAAGCTTGGAGGTTTAAGAAAAAGGAAGAAAATGACTTTAGATACACTCTCTTCTAAATCGGGTGTTTCGAAATCCATACTCTCGCAAATTGAACGAAATATATCAAATCCAACAGTATCAACAATGATGCGCATAGCGGATGCTTTAGATGAGACTCTATCAGGTTTTTTTACTAACATGAATGAAGGTGAAACCAATTCAATTGAAACCTCAAAACAAACTCCGACTATTAGTTCAAAAGATGAGTTATGTGAACTAAGTATTTTAGGAGCAGGCGAAACAGTTAGTTGGCTTCAGTGGTACTTACTAACAATGAAACCTAAGGGTCAACTACTATCAAAATCTCATGGGAATAATACCTTTGAAAACATAACTGTAATTAGTGGTGAAATTATGATTCATTTAAAAAAAAAATCAGAGTTATTAAAAACAGGAGATACATTCAGATTTCCTACTAATCAAGAACATACTTTAGTTAATAAGTCTAAAAATGTAAGTAAAGTTCTTATGGTTAATTATATAGATCCAATTAATGGAACTTTTAATTAACTTTGAACATTAATAAAGTTCCTAAATCTCAAGTTCTAGTTCTTATTGGTGCTGGGCATGCTAATATTCAAGTTTTGAAACACTTAACGATGAAAAGTTATGAAGGGCTTCAAACAATCTTAATTAATAATAGTTATTCTTCATTATATTCAGGGATGATACCTGGATTGATTGAAAATTATTATAAATTTGAAGATGCATCTATTGATTTACCCAAACTATGCAAGAATAGTGAATCAATTTTTATTCATGATGAAATAATTAAGTTAGATGAAAAAAATAATTATATTTATCTTAAAAGTCATCCTGCAATAAAATATACGGTAATGTCCTTAAACGTTGGATCTCAATCAAAAATTAAAAATTTAGATATCTCTAAAGATGCCCATATTATCAAAGTAAAACCCATTAGTAATTTATATAATCAAGTTAACTTAATAAATAATTTAATTAAAAAAAAAGAATTGGTATCTTGTTCAGTTATAGGAGGAGGAGTAGCTGGAGTAGAAATTGCGTTCGCACTTCAATCAAGATTTAAAGATAATATTAAAATAAAAATTTTTCTAAATAAAAAACATTTGGAGAATAATATAAGTCGTCAAACTTTTAAAAGACTTTTAAATCTATTAGATAAAAATAATATTGATTTTATAAATACTGAAATTATTGCCATTAAAGATAGATTCATTGAAGATAAAGATAAAAATAGATATCAGACAAATATAAGTATTATTTCAACAGGAGCTATGAGTTTGTCTTGGGTAATTAATTCTGAACTTAATTTAGATGAAGAGGGATTTATTAAAGTTAATTCTTATCTACAATCTGAGAATTATAAAAATATTTTTGCAACTGGAGATATAGCTTCTTTAAATTTTGCTAAAAGACAAAAATCTGGTGTAATGGCAGTTCGTCAAGGTGAAAAATTAAAAAAAAATATATTTAAATTTCTATTAAATAAAAATTTGTGTTCTTTTAAGCCTCCATCTAATTGGCTATATTTGATTGGTGTAGGAAATCAAAATGCTGTGATGAATTGGAGACAGGTTTCTTTAAGCGGAAGTTTGGTATGGAAATTAAAAGAATTTATTGATAGGCGTTTTATAAAAAAATTTTCTTTTGACAAACCAATGATTAATTTAAAAAAGAAAACAAGACTTCCTCTATCTATCAAGGTTCAAAACCTAATAGACCTAAAAATGAGATGTGAAGGATGTGGATCAAAACTATCCAAAAATAATCTATTAAGTTATTTAGATAATTCTAATAGTAAAAATTCAAAAATTTTATCAGACTCAGCTTCTATAAATTTATCTGATAAAGAACTCGTGCAATCCATAGATTACATTAAATATTTTACTGATATGAACCCTTATATATTTGGAAGAATTTCTTATCTTCATTCACAAAATGATATTTTATCATCAGGCAGTGAAGTTAATTCTTTTTCAGTCTCTCTAGGTCTTCCTCGCAATGAAGACCTTGCTCAAAAATTTTATTTAGATTTTTTTATGGGGGGAATAACGCATGAATCTAATTGTGACAAAAGTTTACTTGCTTCAGGTCACACCTACACTTCTGACGAACCTGGTATTACTTTAAATATGAATGGAACTAAAATTTTAGATATCTCTAAAAATCAAGCTAAAGAAAATGATCTTATTTACTTAACGAAACCACTAGGAGTTGGTTTTTTAATGTCTGCTTTTGCCCATAACAGCAAAGGAGTATCAACATCCATATATGAAAAAGTAGTAAATAACATGCTCATATCTAATAAAAAAGCTTATGAAATATCAAAAAATTATAGTGGGAGAGCCTTAACAGACATAAGCGGATTTGGTTTAGCAGCACATTTAATTGATATTTGTTTAAATTCTAATCTAACTGCTAATTTAACATTAAATAAAAGTATTATAATTGCAGAGTGTGTTAATGAACTTAAACTATTTGAGAGTACAGCATATGAAGACAACAAAGAAAGTTCTATTAATCAAATAAAAATAATACCTGAAAATAATCAAGAAATTATAAATTTATCCAAGATTCTTTTCGATCCTCAAACATCGGGCCCCTTAGTAATATCTATAAGCAATGATCGAAAAGAAAAATTTGAAAATGAATATAATAAATATTATTTATTTAAACCAATATTAATTGGTAAATTTCAAGCTAAAAAAAAATTTGCAATTGAAATTAATTAATTTTATTTTTAAAAAAAATACCTAATACTGTAAATAATAATAATAATAGAATTGGTACTATGTATTGAGGCTGATATATTAGATGCAGACTTACCTCTTCACCACTTAAAATTATTTCATGAATACTACTTCCTATATTGGTAATAATAAATGTTACGGGCATTATTCCCAACAGAGTAGCCCAGAAAAATTTGGTAATATTTGCTCCTAAACATGCAGCAATCAGGGTTTGCACAACAAAGGGTAAAGCTGGTACTAATCTTAAAATTAGCAAAAAACCAAA
>CAYZPP010000134.1:0-3709 GCA_964480315.1 uncultured Alphaproteobacteria bacterium
TATCTATACTTGGTTTACATAATGGAATTTGCATAATTTATATAATTAGTTTCTATTACTATAATTAAAAATTGTTAAGTACAAAATTTAAATATTTTTCACAATTTATTTTATGATCAAAACGGTTGAAGTTTTTCAAGCCTATATTGATCTTTTTAGAAATATTTTTTCTATTTTTTTTATAATTATTAATTAGATGGGCCAATTTTTTAGAATCACCAATTTTTATTAAATCACCCGCTAAACCATTTAATAATATTTCTTTCGGTCCAGTAGGGCAATCAGTTGAAATTATATATTTTTTTAAAAATTGTGCTTCAATTAATATATTAGGCAATCCTTCATACTTAGAAGTTAAAATTACAATTTGTGAATTTTTGATAGCAGGATATGGATTTTTTAAATAACCAGTCATATATACATTTTTTTGAAAGTTTTGTTCATAAATAAATTGTTTAAGATTGTGAAAATTATTCCCCTTACCAACTATCATTAATCTTGGTTTTAATTTAGGATTAATAAATTTTAATGATTTCAATAATGTTAAGTGATCCTTTTGATCTGTTAATCGACCAACAGATATTAAATTTAAAGTATCTTTTTCAAAAAAATTTTTTTTTTCTTTTATTAATATTTTATTTCGTATTAAATTTTTATCAAAAGGGTTATATATACATTTAGTTTTGATTTTAAATATTTTCATAAATTCTTTTTGAAAATACTTTGAGTTAACCATTATATCATTCGCTAATGATAGAAATATTTTATATAGATAAAACATAAATATATTTTTAGACCATCCAGAAGGTGAGGTATTTGATCTTGTTATAACTTTTGTTTTAAAAATTTTTGATATTATAATAGAATATATATTTGCCTGAAAAGCAAAGACAAGTATTCTTTCCTTTTTTAAAAGTAATGTTTTAAATAAAATGCATAGACACACTATATATTTTAATTTTTTATTGCAATTATTCCAAAATCTATTTTTGGTACCTATAAATTTTATGCTTTTTTTGAATTTATTTTTAAAATTATTATTGCAAGTAATGATTTTTATATTTTTAATTTTCTTGTTTAGATAATTAACTGTTGTAAATAAGTTTTTTTCAACACCACCATCTTCTATAGATGGAATAAAAATTATTAGTATTTTTTTCATTAGTTTTTCTGGAATTAATTTGGCGATATAATCATATAAACATCTATATATTAAATAATTTAATCTTGCTAAATTAATCAATTATATTTATAAAGTCTCTTTATGCCCTTTATGACTATAAATATTTATCCATGAGTCGGTATTTTATTCAAAGATGTATACTTCATTTAAAAAATAAAGGTTTTTTCAGTTTTATTAAAAACGCATTTAATCATATTTTATATATTCTAAACCCAGCAAAGGTAGGTGAATTTCCTTTTATACATCTGTTTAAAAAGAAAAGAATTTTAAATAAAAAATTTATTAAGAAAAATTTATCAAATTTTGATAAACCAAGTATTGAAAGATATTTTAATTATTATTTGGACACTTCAAAAATTAACGACAACGCAATTGTATACGGTTTTGGCATAGGTGGTCAGATTAAATTTGAGGAAGCAATTGCTAAAAAATTTACAAATTCTAAAATTTATTGTTACGATCCGACTGCAAAATATTTTATTGATCGATATCTTGGACCAAAAAATATTAAATTATTTCCATTTGGAATTTGGACAGAAGATAAAAAAGTCAATTTTTTTCACACTGATGATGATTTTGTTACGGGCTCTATAACTGATTTATTTAACACCAAAGAAAAATATGTTACTGATTATCAGTGTCATAAACTTAAAACCTTAATGTCTATGAACAATCACTATAATATTGATATTTTAAAAATGGATATTGAGGGTGTTGGTGGGGACGTCTTAGATGATATTCTTAACGATCAAATATTTCCAACTCAAATTCTTATTGAGTTTGAATTTTCTGAAGTTGACAATCTTTCGAAAGATCAAGAAGAGCAATATTTTTTATACGAGCTAAAATTAGCTAAATTATTAAATAAAATGAAATCGTATAATTATAAATGTTATAATATGCACCGTGTTAATATGCCTTATGCTTCCATCGAAGTTCTTTTTGTCAAACAATTCTAAGATTAAAATTTAATATAAAAAAATTTAACTTATTTGATATAAGAATTAACAATCATCAACACTGACAAAAAAATGACCAAAAGTAGAGCTATACACAATCAATTGACTTTATACTTTGGTCAATTGCCCTTTAAATTTCATCGGTATAATTTTGGTATAATTTTTTTAAAATTTATTACTTTTACTTGCTTTTTCTACGAAAAAAAAAGAGTGCTAGAAATTATAATTGATATATAAACCACTAATTGTAAATAAAACTAATGCCCTTGTAAGTTAGTTAGTAGAGCAATTGATTTGTAATCAAATACTCTAATTCAAAATGTTTCTATAATTAAGTTGCCATATTAATTCTGGCTTACCAGAAAAAAATTTTCAGCACCTGTTGGTAGAAATTCATTAAGTATAATTAAAAAAAAATAATTAAAAAAATTAACTATTTATCTCGAATTCTAATAAAAAATTGATTATAATTAATTATGAATAAATGGTTATACGAAAATTTATTTTATCTCACTTCAGATAAAACTAGAATTCAGAAATTAGTAGAGCATTATGAAATTTATAAAAGAATTTCTAAATTAAATGGAGATATAATTGAATGTGGTGTCTTCAAAGGTGTTAGTTTAATAAGGTTTTTAACATTTAGAGATTTCGATAAAACCTCAAAAATTAAAAAAATTTATGGGTTTGATGCTTTTGGAAGTTTCCCAACACCAGCTACAGATAAGATTCATAAAATAAGGGATACAAATATTGCTAAATTACATGATAAAAAAATTGGCCTTGGTATCAATATTAAAAAATTAGATAATGTTTTAAAAAAGAAAGGTTTTAAGAATTACCAACTTATTAAAGGAGATGTAACCAAAACTATTGATTTTTTCGTAGCCAATAAAAAAGACCTTAAAATATCTCTATTGCATTTAGATATGGATATTTATGAGCCAACAAAACATACGTTAAATAAACTTTTTAAGTTTATAATTAAAAATGGAATTATATTGATAGATGATTATAAGCATATTAAGGGTGCTACAGTTGCAATAGATGAGTTTTTAAAAGAAAATAAAAAACTACACATCCAAAAACTTTCATCGTCAAGCAGACCTTCATTTATAATAAAGAACAAATAAATCTAAAAAGATGAATATTTTTTTAACTGGTGCGTCAGGGTTCGTGGGATCTGAATTTTTAAAATTTATAAAAAATAAGAAGTATTTATTTATTCATTACGAAGTTCAAAAATAAATGATGTCCCTTTTTGTTAGTTGGTTTCTGATACACGAGTGAAATAGAAGATGCTTCACAAGTAAGTTCCCAATCTGACCTTGGAAACAGGAACTCTACGGGAACTTTATAATGTTCTATTTGGTCGTTCGGAACTCTATGGGAACTCCATAAGCCGTGAACAAATAAGCAACTTTTCATAAGCATCATTTCTACTTTCTAGTGGAAATGTTTTTTATGGATTGATTAATAAGACTTATTGAACTAAAAACTGACTACGAAATAAATGCCCTTGTAGCTCAGCTGGTAGAGCAATTGATTTGTAATCAATAGGTCCGCG
>CAYZPP010000135.1:0-3703 GCA_964480315.1 uncultured Alphaproteobacteria bacterium
TGAGGAAAGTTTATGGTAATACTTAAAGATCCTTCGCTAACGCTCTGAAGAACTAATGGAGTGTAACAGCTAACTGACCCCAATCTTTTACGTTACTTTTTTTTAGTGTTTAGTTCGGTTTTATCGTGTACAAAAGTAAACTTTTGTACACGAGTTTATCTTTCTTTAAGTCAGTTTTAATAGGGGACTAGTTAATTTTTTATTAAAAGGGCAGACCTTAGTTTTTAGGAGTGATTATTTTATACTACAAGTGATGATTTTTTAGTTTCTGTTTGTAACAAAAACTTTTATTGTTTTCGATAAATTTTTGCTTGTAAATAAGCATATATAAATGCCGCTATGTAAATTACTTAATTGAAAATGAGATCTTTCTTTTGTTTTCATTTTGATTTTTTCTCTCGAATAAATAATTTGTCCAAGCGAATTTATTAAAATTAATTTTCCGTCTTCGATATCAATTGTAGAATTATTTATAATTGCAAACTTCCCTTTAGTAGGATTCGGGTATAGAGCCAATTGATCTTTCTCCTCTAGTAAATCAGAAATACAGTCAAATTCATATGAAGATAGACGGAAATATGAAATAATATTTTCACTCATATAACATTGTCTATTCGTAGCAAATGTCCTAAATTCATCAATTTCATTTTTCCATTCATCTTTACTGGAAGGGTAATTCCATCTATCAATGTGTTCTTCTATTTCAAGGGAATACATCAATTCAAATTCATCTATAATAGTGTTGACTCGGTTGTGGTCAAATATATTTTCCAAACAATAAACGAATCTATCTAAAAATTCACTTTCAAATTCTTTTGATTTTAATAAGTTTCTAAAGAGCAAATTAGAGCATTCACAATGAGGCCATTTATTATTTTTACTTGTTGCATGTTCCATCGAATTGGCTGTGAAAAGTCCAAAAGATAGGTCTAAGTCATAAATCAGAAACCTCCATTTTGAAGTTGGGTCATTATCTTTCCAGATTTTGAAGTTGTTACATGGCCAATCATAATTAGCAAAATAAATTTCTGCAATTTGAAAATCAATAAAGTTGTTAATATCTAATTTATTGGCTACAAGATTGTAATTTTCACTTTTAGATAAGTCATTATTCCTAACGAAATTCGTCAACTCTTTATAATCTCTATTATTTCCTTCTTCAACTCCCCCGCAAATACTTAGAATGTTTACTTCATCTTCTTTAACTCCAAGTTTATATTTGAAATAAAATTTATCATACTTCTCCCTAATATTATGAATCCCCCAATACTCTCCGTTTAAAAACACCACTGATGGTTGAAACCCCTGTAAGTCTAAATCCATGTCTTTGATTACTTGTTGAAGCATAGCATCTTTAAAATGAGTCTGAAGGAAGTCATTTCCTGAGTTTCGAAAAATTAGCCGCTTATGTTTTTTTGCATTTGAGTTTTTGAAAACAGGATATTCAATATTACTCATGCCATATTCTTTTCTGAAATAAGTTGTAAAGGATTTTTGTGGATTAGAAGCACTTCCGTATCCGCGCATTCTCATACCTGCATTTGTTTCAAAGGAAAGTAAACCTTTATTTTCAAAATAGGAGATGTGTATATCTCTTTCCCATGCTTCGCCTCTATTATGATAATTACCTTCCGGCCACCAATTAAATCCATCTATATCAAATCTTTTACCTGGAATATAAATTCCAGTATCATGATCAAAAATATTTAGACTATCTGTGACGATTGAAATTACAGGAAAAGTGTACCTGTTTTCAATCTCTTTATCTACAAAGAAACTCCTTGTATAAATACTCCCTTTTATTGTGTTATTCTCAAAACTAGCATACCTGAGCACGTTACACTTGTATGCGTTTTGAGGTTTTTCCCATATATAATCGTACAATTGATCTTCTCCTGATAAAGGAGTTGTTGGAATTAAACTAAAATTTAAAGGGGATTGTTGGTTGTTTTTAATGGTGATTGGTGTAGTATAAAGTTGGCTATTTATTGATGGGGTTTCTCCATTTAAAGTATAATATATTTTGTTATTAGTATTCGAAGTTAATAAAGTAAGGTTGAAGCTGTCTTTGTAAAATCCTGATAAGTGAGAAGAGTATATTCCGGAAAAATTATTATTACTTGAGTTTGGAGTAGGGGTTTCGGTGATGGTCATTTTTTCGTTACCATCGGTAGTGCAAGCGAATGATTTATCATTCGGAATATAGATGGGTTGAATTAAAGACAAAATAAATCCAAGTTTATTAGTTAAAACAAGAGTTTCTCCTGATTGTTTTAGTTTAAAGTTTGTATGAAGTTCTGTTTCTGTTGCGAAATCGTTTCCTGAGGCAAAGATTAATAAGTATTGATGCGCCTGAATTGTGATATTTGGAAACAGCCACTTTCTAATACTATTAACATCATCAGATAATCCAAAATCAAGTAAATTTACTTCATCATCACTATTATTATATAGCTCAATCCAATCCGGTGAGTCTCCTGAGAAATCTTGAATAGACGAACTATTATTTGACATAAATTCATTGATAAGAACCCCTTGCCCAAGAACTTGGATATTCATCATTAATATTACAATTGTTGAGAATATTTTCATGAGAATTTTATTCATTATCAAAGTGATCTGTAAATTGAATGTAATGTAAAAAAATAGAATGGAAATTGTTCTCGATCTGTTTATTTGACTAATAAGATTATTAATTACTTAACCACTCGAAAATGGTTGAAAATCATTTTTTGCCATAATCTACTATGATAAAAACACTTCTTAATTTTTAGTCATAGCGAAGGATAGTAGAGCGATTTCATTCTTGTTTCCAAACTACTTTCACAGTTTTATAACAACTACAAACGTTATACAGGTTAAGCGAGGAACGAGTGATTTAAATATTTTGATTAATTACACAAACCCTTATTAAGTTCCCCTTTAATAAGAGTTGAAGTATTCTGTTTCTCCTGAAAACTCAAATAGGGTGCTAAAAGTACAATCATATTTATCATAATCACTATAATCAGAAATAGCACATTAGTTTTTACATACTGTATAACCTTCTGGTTTATCTGAAGGTATTTGCCGAGTACAATAGATCTGGAAAGTAATGCTAGTGTTTAAGAAACTATTTGTAGTTTCTTTTCTAAAGCTATTTTTTTTATCTGTAATAATTAGTAGTGTTTAGAAGTCTTTTTTTGATTGTAATTCTCTTTAAAGTTTGAATCTCGTTCTTTTTCCATTAAATTATTTAGCTGGTGGTTGAAATCAAGTTTTTGATTCCTTTACGTAATTTAAAAAAATGTACGATAGAGGGTATTTACGCGATAACTTAAAAATCCTCCGCCAACGCTCTGGATGAAAAATTATGAGGAGTCAAGGTGTCTGTCCCGTTTCCCTTTCCTGCACGGTTGCACCGTGTTCGTATTGTTTACGACAGTTTTACCACGATTATGTGTTTCGGACTTCAAGTACTTTAAACGATAGAGATGACGTACAAGTACATACCAGTATTTAGGGCTCAATCTTAATCCAACCCAATCCGTAATTTGGAAGGAGGTACGAATGAGGAAACTTTAAGCGAATACATAAAGACCTTTCGTCACCTATTTGGATGAAAAATGATGGCAGAAATATTTTAGTTATATCCCATTAATGAAGTGACATTTTCATCTTTCTTCAAAAACAATATTTCTTTGCGTAGGCTTCTTATACATGT
>CAYZPP010000136.1:0-3680 GCA_964480315.1 uncultured Alphaproteobacteria bacterium
AATCACCGTATCACCATCAACCCACCGTACTATTTTCGCGTTGTATTTGTACATTAATCGATGTATTGTTTGTTAGCGAGATAATTCATTAAAGCAATAAATTCGGGCTTAGTTTCCTGTGCTAGTGTATTCATTTTATCAGAGACCTCCATAAGTTCCTGTCTTAGCTCATGATGAACTCCAATATCATTTTTAGGAAGTGTGTATTTGTTCATTATGTCGTCATTGCCTAAATGCTCTCCTGTAAAGGAGGTAAATATGATTAACTTTTGAGTAAATATGTTTACTTTTTGAACCAGTAACTGATCTGTTAATTGATTTGTTATTTTTTGCGCTTCATGAGTGAAATCGAAAATACCATCCATAGCGGTTCTATTATATCCATACCAAGCATTTTTATTGAGAATATATTCTTCAAAATCTTGAATGTCGAGCATCTTTAATAGCTCATTAATGATTCGTTTATCTCTTGAGGTTATCGGTATGGGGATTGGAATTGGTTGAACAGTGCTTTTTGCTTTTTTAAGAGCCTTAAGAAGTTCAAATACTAAAACGATAATAATAACGACTAACCCAATGATGATTTTGGTTTTAATATCAAGCTTGTCAGTTTTAAAAGTATTGGTTACTAGATCTGTGAGGAGTGGAGTAAGAATTAAAACATAATACCACCTACTAGTGATTTTATTCTTTTCTTTAGGAGCTTCTTTTCTGTGGTATTCTGCCTGATTTTCACTCATGGATTTACATTTTCACTAGCTAAAATGTAGTGTTTATCTTGTAATTGATTGATATTGAGAACAATACTTAACGTCGTGAGGCTCTATTTAAGCATTGCTTGAATCTTTTCTTTGGCAATAAATGCATCGAGTAAAGAGAGTACAGTTTCTTTATTTTCCTTACTTAACTCCTGAACCTTTTTGAATCGTGCTACTATCTCTTTATCTAATCCTGTTTCTTGTACTAAATCATCTGTAGTACCATTCATTAAGAAATCAACGGTTGTACTTAATGTTTTAGCCAGTTTAGAAATTGCTTCTGCATTGGGTTTAGTTTCTCCTCTTTCGTATCTGGAAATTTGAGTGAAATGTACTTCTATGTTGTCGGCAAGTTCTGCCTGTGATAATCCTTTTTTCTTTCTAAGGTCTTTTAATCTGTTTGCAAAGCTCATTTTACTAGCGTGTTTGTAGTATTAACAAGTCTAAAGTAGCTGAAAAAGCTAGTATTATCAATTTAATTAGCTCTTTGTGCTAAATAATTAGACTCAAACGCTTTTTTATTCTATACAAGTTTGCTAAGTTTACTTGCAAGTTTGCAAATGTATAAAAACAGTAAAAAAATGTCACAACAAACAGCAATTGAAACCTTCGAAATGCATTTAGAGCGAATTTTCGGTGATTATTTAAAACTAGCAGAGCTTGTAAATGATTTCCAAGAGATTAAAAACCGCAAAAACTTAAGCACTGGAAAGTACATTCTCAATCGAGATTTAGAAAAGAAGGTTGAAGCTTACCAAAAACAATTGGCCAAATTGAGTTATCACGGAATGCAAATCGAAAAAGAGCTTTTAGATATTTAAGATTCATCATTCAAAACTTATCAATCCCACCAAATGAGTATTACAGCAATTAAAACGGAAAACGACATTTTAGCAGTCGCCAGTAAATTAGGCATTGAAATAGATCCTAAAAGTAAAAAGGCAATTTGTCCTTTTCATAACGACAAAAAACCAAGTTTACAGTTTAGCAAAGAAAAACAGATCGCAACGTGTTTTAGTGGTAATTGTTCAGCCGGAACGATGGATGTTATAAGCTTAGTAGAAAGGAAGCTAGGAATAACAAATGTGGAAGCTCTTAAATATCTAAATCCATTATCAAAAGAAACAACATCATATAGTTTATTACAGAAATTAGAACAAAGGAGTAAGCACGCTTTTACAATAAGTAAACAAGTTCAGGCATATGCAGATTTTAGAGGTTTAAAGGGTGACTTATGGTATTTAGGAGCAGAATTTTATAAGAATTGGAGTGAACAAGAAAAACAGGAAGGGGAACAGTTGGGAGTACTGAAAAAGTATCGTTTAAACCTGTTTTCTAGTGCATTTAAGAATAGGTTGGTGTTCTTTTTAAGGGATAGAAACAACTTTCCTGTAAGCATATATGGTAGAGCTATTGAAAATAGTAATACTGTACCTCATTTGTACTTAAAAAACGGTCAAAAAGGACTGTTTCCTAGTTATCCAAAACCTCAAACCAAGCAATTAATCTTAACGGAAAGCATCATTGATGCACAAAGTTTAATACAACATAAAGAAACTCTTAAGGAGTATGAAATACTAGCACTCTATGGAACAAATGGGTTAACAAATGAACACCTAGAGGTAATTAAAAACCTTAAAGAATTACAGGAAATCATCTTCTTTTTTGATGGAGACAAAGCGGGTAATGAATCAATTACAAAACATACAGAGTCGTTTAAAGAATTAAACTCAAAGTTTATAATATCTAAAGTTGAAACTCCAAACGAAGAGGATATCAATAGTCTTATGGTGGGACATGAGGAAGCAGGGGAATTGTTCAAACATTTATTGAGTGAGCGTTCCCCACTTTTCATTCCTTCAGAAGTTGAAGTAAAAGAAGCAATTAGCCAGGAACAAACAACGAAATCTAACCTAAATACTCAGCAAGCTAACAACTTAATATATGCTACTACAAGTACTATTTATAGTATTAAAGGTGGTGTTAGTAAAGGTTTGGATAGTCTTAAAGTAACACTCGTTGCTGAACATGAAAGTAAAAAGTCACGTTTAAAACTGGATTTATACGAGGATAAACAAGTTATAAAATCAGCAAGAGAAATCAGTAATAAACTAGGGTTGGATATGGCTACCGTTGAAACTGAACTGGAAGCGTTAACCGATGAATTAGAACAATACCGAGATCATGCAAAATCTAAACAACAGGATAATAACAGTCTAAATAATTCTATTCCACTAGCTGAAAAACAACAAGCCATTCAGCTTTTAAAGAGTAAAAACCTACTCAATAAACTCAATGGTTTAATTGGTGAAAGTGGTATTGTAGGCGAAGAAAGTGCAAGGCTTTCACTCTTTGTAATTGCTTGTAGTTATCTAATTAAAAAACCGCTTCATGGTTTAATACAAGGTTCTTCAGGAAGTGGTAAAACACATTTAATGAATAAAATACTGGATCTCCTTCCACAGCATAAAATTGTAAGAATAACCCGGGTAACCGAAAGTAGTTTTTACAATTATGAAGAGTATTTCTTTAAGCACAAGGTTTTAGGAATGGAGGATCTGGACGGGTTGGAAGAAAAGGCACTTTTTGCATTTCGAGAATTACAATCAAAAGGAGAAATAAGCAGTAGTACCACTTTAAAAGATGAAGTTACTGGAGAGTTAAGCGCAGGGCTTAAAGTTGTACGTGGACCAATTGCCAGTTTAAGTTGTACCACGAAAGGAGAAATCTACGAGGATAATATGAGTAGAAGCTTTTTAATTGCTGTTAATGAATCTGGAGAACAAACCAGTAAAATACTCGGTTACCAACAAAATAAAGCAGCAGGTTTAATAAATGATGTACAAGAAAAACAGCTTGTAACACAAATACAAAATGCGCTGTCACTATTGAAAAACTATGAAGTAATAAACCCTTTTGCAA